>JAQVVK010000064.1 GCA_028698975.1 Victivallaceae bacterium | reverse complement strand
ATCGCGCCCACGCCGCTGCAATATCGCTCAAGGCAGTCGGCTCCAACTCGTCATCGGCATCCATAAAGAAAACATAATCTCCGCCGGCCAGCTCGACGCCGCGATTGCGCATGGCCGCCGCCGTGCCGTGGTGAGTCTCTGCAATCACCCGAAACCGGGAATCCCCGGCCGTCAACGTCTCCGCCGCCGTCCGGGTTTCGTCGGGAGAACCGTCGTCGATCAAAAGCACTTCAAAATCGCCGGTCTGCGATTTGAGCGAAGCGATTCCGCGCGCCAGCAGTTTGGCGACGCAATACATCGGCACGATAACGGATATGCGATTCTTTTTCATGTAAAAAATATACGCTCCAAGGTTCGACTATTCAAGCGTGTGTCTTATAAAAATCCGGTGAAGCTCCTTGTCATGGTATGGGTCGGGCGCGTCACCCTGTAAATCCGCCCCGGTGTAACCGGAGCGAACCCCGACTACCGTGACTGAAGTTTCGGTCAATTCAAAATCGATCCGCCACGTCCGGAAAGCCAGCGTGCCGCCGTTTTCCGACAGCGTCAAACGCTGCCGCGCCGGGTCGAGATCGCGGGTGACCAGCTGGGTGCGGGCGGCCCCGACGAGGTCCGGTCCGCCCTGCGCCAGCACAAATTCCATGGCTTCGGCGGCGCATTCCTTTATCACGAGACGGCGACGCGGCTCGGCCACTTCGTCGCGCCAACCGGCGGCGGCGGCGGGAAACGCATCGGCCGTCGGGATGTATGGTTTAATATCCAGCACCGGCGTGCCGTTCAGAAGATCGAAGTCCGCAATGCGGATCACCCTCCCCTCCACGCCCAGCAGCCGCACCGCCGAAATACCGACCGGATTGGGCCGGTGCGGCGAACGGCTGGCAAAGACTCCGACCTTGCGGTCGAACCCGCCGAGCGGCGGGCACACCTTGGGCTTCCAGCCGGAATTGCGGTCGAAAACAAAGACGACCCAAATGCGTTCAAACGCGGCCAGATCCTCCAGCGCGGTTTCGAAATTGCGATCGGGCAGCAGCTCGATCTCGCCGCAGTTGCGGGCAAACACCCCCTGCCGCGGAGCCTGCTGGCTGTAATCCGCGCCGCCGCGCACAAAGCCGATCGGGGAAAAAACAAATTCACGCATGACAGCACCCGGCGTTGGCATCGTCACCGTGACTGCAACTGAGTTATTGCAAAATGGCATGAAATGCGAAACACCCACTTCAACGCCTCAAAGAGCGGCAGCATCGGGTCGGGACAATTTCGCACGGCCGGTTCGGTGGCCGCCCAGTCGATAAAATTCTCCGCGCACAACGCGGGGAAATCGCAACGCTGCTTAAAAATGCCGATCAAACGCTCGTCGGCGGCGATCGACGCTTTACCGTCAAAGACGCCGGTCATTTCGAAGTCCCCGATTTTGCCGTTGAACAGCCCGGTCGCCGCCTCCGCCGCCTTGGCATACACAAAAGTAAAGAGCGACGCCATTTCGTCATGGCTTAGCGAACCGTGCGCGTGGACTTGTTTAAGCAACTGCACCAGCAGATGTTTTTCGGCCTCGGCCAACGCCGGATCGACCGTCAACGCACTGTCGAAAATTTCGAGCTGTCGGGCCGCTGAAATCGCCGTCATCGCCGCCCCCTGCGCGGCGGCGGATCGGGTAAATGGCAAGGATTCCGGCATAAAACACTTCCTCAATAGTAGATTGCCAATGCCAATGCCGTCGCCAGCACCAGTGAGAGCAAAATGAAGAATATCAATAGATTACGACCGATGAACAACCCGGCGTATTTCAATGCCGAAGCATTTTCCGCCTTGGGCACATAACCGGTCTGAAATGCGAAAATGTCTTCGCGCAACTCGCGCACCGTGGCATAACGCTGGCGCGGATCGGCGGCCATGGCCTTGCGGCAGATGGCGTCGAGGGCGACCGGCACATAACGCTCGACCGGAGCGACTTCGGACGGCGCGGGTACGTCTCCGGAAACCGTACGCCGCAACGCCTCTTCCAGCGGCAACTTGTGAAGCGGTGAATTGAGCACCAGCATGGCATGCAGGATACCGCCCAAAGCATAGATGTCGGCCAGCGGCCCGATCGGGCGGGAAGCGGAGCGGCGGATTTGCTCGGGAGCCATGTAACCCGGTGTACCGGAAATTTTAAGTTTGTCTCCGGTGCTTTGGCTGAGTTTTCGCGCTTCTTCTGTGGTGCACGCCAATCCCCAGTCGAGCACCAGCACCTCGCCAAAGTCGCCGATGTTGACATTTTCCGGCTTGAGGTCGAGATGGCAGACCCCCTGCGAATGGGCGAATTCAATGGCGTTGCAGATGCGGATAAACACCTGAAGCAGCCGGGCCGTTGTATAACGCTCGACCGTTTCCGGGTCGTTGCGCCGCAGTTTGCGGATCACCGAAGACAGCGACATGCCGCGCAGATATTTCATGGTGAAATACGGCGAACCGGAAGCATCCACTCCGATATCGTGCACCGGCACGATGTTCGGGTGTTCCAGCCGGGCGGTCAGCAGAGCTTCGCCGACAAAGTGTTCGAGTTCGCAACGCGGTCTTTCGCGGAAATCCGGCATTATCGCCATCGCCACATCGCGCCGGGTGTCGGCGTCATGCACCAAAAGCACGCTTTTCATGCCGCCAAAACCGATGCTTCGGATGAACCGGTAACGGCTTTGCGGCTTCACTGTAAGCGTGTCAAGCACCCCGGCCGTGCCGGACGACGCATCGTCGGCGGAAATATCACCAATAACCAGCGTCTTGGCGTCTTCATCGCCGCCGATCTCGGTATTTTCGGAGTCGCTCATCGTCGCCTGCCTCCCGAAATTTGTCTCTTAAACCGGTATTGTCGCTAACCGCGCTTATTACCCGCAATCAGCCGCGGACGCTCCTCGCCGCGGACTGCCGCGGCGGTGATGACACACCGGCCGCCCGCCGCCGCCGACGGAGCTTCAAACATCACATCGGTCATCAATTCTTCGAGAATGGCCCTCAATCCCCGCGCACCGGTGCCGCGCGCCACCGCCTTGGCGGCCAGCGCGGTCAGCGCGTCATCTTCAAAGACCAGCTCGACCTGCTCCATGGCCAGCAGACGCTGGTATTGGCGGATCAAAGCATTTTTCGGCTCCTTGAGAATCCTTACCAGATCGCCGGCCGTCAGCGGCTCCAACGAAGTGGCCACCGGAAGACGGCCGACAAATTCCGGGATCAGCCCGAAATGAATCAAGTCTTCCGGTTCGCAGAAAGCGTAAGGATTGCGGGCGGCTTTTTCGGCGCGCTCGGTACGTTCGCGTCGACCGGCGTCCTCGCCGGTCTGGAACCCGAGCACCTGACGGCCCATGCGCCGCTGGATCATCTTGTCCAGACCGACAAACGCGCCGCCGCAGATAAAGAGAATGTTTGACGTGTCGATCTTAAGCATCTCCTGCTGAGGATGCTTGCGGCCGCCCTGCGGCGGCACGCTGGCCACCGTGCCCTCAAGTATCTTGAGCAACGCCTGCTGAACCCCCTCGCCGGAAACATCGCGGGTGATCGAAACATTTTCGGTCTTTCGGGCGATCTTGTCGATCTCGTCGATGTAGATGATCCCGATCTGGGTGCGGGCGACGTCGCCATCGGCGGCCTGATAGAGCCTGAGTAAAATATTTTCCACATCCTCGCCCACATACCCGGCCTCGGTTATGGTGGTGGCGTCGGATATGGCAAAAGGCACGTCCAGCATGCGGGCCAGTGTACGGGCCAGCAGCGTTTTGCCGCTGCCGGTCGGGCCAAACAAAAGCACATTGCTCTTGTCAAGCTCTACATCGGCAAACGGAGCGTCGGCAGGCAGCCCGCCGGCCTGCGTCTGAAGCCGCTTGTAATGGTTATGCACCGCAACCGACAGGACCCGCTTGGCCCGATCCTGCCCGATCACATATTCGTCGAGCAAGGCCTTGATCTTGTCGGGCTTGGGCACTTTCAACGCGGCGGCCGGCGAGACTTGCGTCTTCTGCCGCGCCTCGGCCTGCTGTGCCGAAATAGCCAGATACCCGTTGCGGATACAGTTGGAGCAGATCGCCAGCCCGTCGTATGCGCTGGGGGCGAATACCAGATCTTTGTCGTCTCCCTCGTGCGCTCCGCAGAAGGCACAGGTCATTTTTTCCCGTTTAGGCATGATGGATCACTTGTTTTTTTTACTTCCGGTAACCACTTTATCGACCAATCCGTAGGCAACCGCCTCGTCGGCACTCATAAAGAAGTCGCGCTCGGTGTCCTTGAGTATCTTCTTGACCGGCTGTTTGCAATGTTTCGAAAGAATGCCGGTCAACATCTCCTTGAGCCGCAGAATCTCTTTGGCCTGAATGTCGATGTCGGCGGCCGTCCCCTGCGCTCCGCCCCACGGCTGATGTATCATGATACGGCTGTTGGGCAGCGCAAAACGTTTCCCGTCGGCTCCCGCCGCCAGCAGCACCGCGCCCATGGAGGCGCACTGGCCGAGGCAGTAGGTCTTGACGTCGCATGACAAAATCTGCATGGTGTCATAGATGGCCAGCCCGGCGGTGACCGATCCGCCCGGACTGTTGATGTAAAGCTCGATATCCTTCTTGGGGTCTTCGGCCTGCAAAAACAGGAGCTGGGCGATCACAATGTCGGCCACATCGTCGTCGATCGGCGTTCCCAGCAGAATAATACGATCTTTGAGCAGACGGCTGTAAATGTCATAGGCGCGTTCGCCCTGACCGGTCTGTTCGACCACGGTCGGGACCAGATAACCGGCTTTAGCTTTCATAATGGACCCTCCTCTTCCTGTTGGACCATTTGGAAAAAAACGCCGACGGTATCGGCCGTCGGCGGACTGTCAACGCATAATTACTTGAGCGACGGCTCGGCCAACTTCTCCAACACCTTGCCATTGAGGATTTCAAGCTGGAGCGAATCGAGCTGGCCGTTCTTTTCGAGCATGTCGCGCAGCTCCTTGACCGGGTACCCGTACTGCTGGCTCATGACCGTGATCTGAGCTTCAATCTCGGCCTGCTCCACCGCGATCTTCTCGGCCTGGGCGATCTTGCGCAAAATGAAAGTCTTGCGCAAGGCGGCGCGCGCCGTCTTCTCGGCCTCGGCTTTCTTGCTTTCGAGCTCGGCCTTGAACTTGTCGGCCTCTTCCGCGCTGCGGACACTCTGCGCGAGTGTGGTCAGCTCTTTCTGGATTTCGGCGGCCAGAACCCGCGGCGGCAGCTCGAAAGCCTTGACCTGCTTGTCAAGCGCGGCCCAAACCGCCTCGACCGCCTCCATACGGCGTTTCTGCTCTTTTTCGGCGATCATCGACTTGCGGAGCATATCCTTGAATTCGTCGATCGACTTGACCCGGGCTTTTTCGACCAGCTCGGCGTCGTCCAACGGCTTGCGACGCTGGATCTCCTCGACGGTCACGGTATAGTTGACTTTTTTGCCGGCAAGCTCGGATTCGCGGTAGTCGGCCGGATATTGGGCCTCAAACTTGCACTCCGCACCCTTGGTCGCGCCGGTGAGAGCCTTGATGCAGCCGGGAATGCTTTCCGGCTCGCAGAGCCAGACAAAAGTATCTTTGGCTTCGCCCTGACGCTTCAGCGAGGCGGAGGCGTCTTCGGCCGGCTTGAAATCGCTTACATAGCTGACCTTAAGCATGTCTTCGGCTTCCGCCGGAGTGTCGGCGACGGCATACGCGCCGTACATCTTGCGGAAGAAATCCAACCGCTCGTCAAGCTGCTTATCGGTCACTTCGTCGAGTTTGGTTTCGACCTTGATCGAATTGTAGTCGCCAAGCTCAAACTCCGGGGCGATGTCGCCGGCCAGCGTGAACTTGAAATCGGCGCCTTCGGCCATTTCCGGCTCGTTTTCGATGTCGCAGGTAAGAAGATCGACCGTCTTGTCCTTGAGCAGGAGATCATAGGAGGTGGTCATGATCCGGCGGTGGAGTTCTTCCTTGAGTTCGGCGGCGAATTTGGTCTTGACGATGCCCGCCGGAGCCTTGCCCTGACGGAAACCGGGCACCGCGACCATGCCCGCAAACTCGCTGAGCACGGCGGCAGCTTCGCTCTTTACCGCGTCGGCCGGTATGGTGAAATCAAACGCCTTGCGGCACGGTTGCGCATCGCGCACTTCCAACTTGATGGAATCGATCAACTTGTTCGCCATGAAAAAGAACCTTTCGTTTTCCAAGATAAGGCGACTCCGAATATGGAGCCGTTGTTAAAAATTCACCCGGATTAAATAATATAACTCATTTTTATTCAAAAGTCAACCGGCGTTGACGCGAAAGCCACGGTTTTTTGAACCGCTACGGTCGCGCCGCCCTACTTGACGGAGCTGCCAAAAGTAACATCGATGGGTTTTTGTTTTGCCGCAAAGCTGATTTTTGGGCGATCCCGAAGCGGTGCTACCCTCAGCGGTAACACCCGAGGGGCGGCGGAAAAGCGGCAAAGCGGGAAACCAAAAGGCGCAATGGGAGTTTTGGCAGGGCCGTCCTATTTGGGCGATACTCCGAAAAACCGGTTCAGCGTCTCACGCACCCGCGCCGCCGTGATCGGCTTGAGCAAAATAGCGTCAAACACCGTCACATCAAAACTTCGCGACGCCTCGGTATCGGCGGTGACCGCGACAATCGGGATGTTTTCGCACCCCGGCTTGGCATGCAGTGCGCGGGCGAACTTCTCGCCGCTCATCTCCGGCATCCACATATCGCTCATCACAAGCGACGGACTGAACCCGTCGGCAATCCGGTCGAGCGCGTCGATCACCGACGTGGTGCTCTCCGACTCCACCCCCAGCCGCTTCAGCACCAGACACAGCACCTTGCAGTTGGTCGCAACGTCATCGACCACCAGCACCTTCAATCCGGGCGGCAGCGAAACGACTGCCTCCGGCTCCGGCTTCGCCGCGGCCGGTTTGGCGGCCGCCGACCGGAATTCCAGATCGCTGACCGTTAGCGTGAACTCGCTGCCGCGCCCGACTTCGCTTTTAAGCGTGATGTCGCCGCCCATCTTGCGGGCCAGCTGGCGGGCGATCGACAGCCCCAGCCCGGTGCCGTCCACATAACGGGCGCGCTGAATGTTTTTGACCGCCTGTTCGAACGGATTGAATATGCTTTCGCGGTGTTCCGGGGCGATGCCGACCCCGGTATCGATCACCCGGCAGACCAGCACTCCGCGCTTGGCCCCCTCCGGTGCGGCAAAGTTGACCACCAGCTTCACACTGCCGGTGTTGGTGAACTTTACCGCATTGCCGATCAGGTTGACCAATATTTGGCGCAACCGGTCGAGATTGAAACGCATAAGCGGCAAATCATCGGGCATTTCCAGCGTCAACGAGAGCTTGCGCTGCTCGGCCAGCGGCTTGAAGATCGCGCAAAGTTCACGCACCAGCGGCCCGACTTCGCACCAGTCGAACTCGATGGTCATCTTGTCGGCGTCGAGCTTCGAGAAATCAAGCACATCGTTTATCAGATTCAACAGCGACTGCCCGGCCGCGTTGATGGTACGCAGATTGTCGGCGGTCTCCGCCGGGAAATCCCCGTGCTGCAAAAGTTCGCTGAGAGCGATGATCGCGTTGAGCGGCGTGCGTATTTCGTGGCTCATGGTGGCCAGGAAGGTGCTCTTGGCGCGGTTGGCGACTTGCGCCTGCTCGAGCGCGCCGGTGAGTTCCTCGCGGGTGCGCACCAGCTCGGTGATGTCCATGCAAGAAAGCACCACTTTATCCAGCTCGCCGTCGCTATCCTCGATCGGGGTGGTCTGATAATAATAATGGTGGTCGGAGCGTACAAATTCACCTTTGCTGCCGCCGCCGCTTTCGATCGCCTGCTTGAACGGACACGCTTTCAACCCGAGACAGAGACACGAATCCCCGGAGCAATCGACCGCCAGCGCGTCGTCGCCCAGCACGGAGCGCGCGGTCTCGTTGCACCGGATCAGCCGCCGGTTGCGGTCGCGCACGATCACCGACACCGGTATGGTGTCGAGCAGAAGCTGCTGCTCGTTGTTGAGGGTGCTGAGTTTCTGATTGAGTTCGACCTGCCGGGTCACGTCCATCGTCGCAACGATGGCGGCGTCGGTTTGAAACAGCTTGGTTTCCGCTTTGCGGATCACCGCCCGCCGCCAAGTGTCGCCGATGCGTATGTCAAGAGAGGCAAATTCATTGTATTCGAGCACCCAGTGCACCCGTTTCATCAGCTGGGCGACGGTATCGGCCGCCAGAAAATCATCTATTTTCTGCGGATTGCTCTTGGTGAGCAGACTGTTTTGCTGAAACAGCAGCCGGCCTTCGCCGTCCACCACCCATACGCTTACCGGCATCACGGCGAACAGCTTGTCATGCAGCTGCGATTGCTTGCTGGAGCTGCGGGTGGTGCGATAATATCTGAACACCAAAAACAGTAGAACCGCCATCGCCGCGCACAACCCGATCACCAACGCCATAGTCAGTGTCGCATTGCGCGCATGACTGCGCCACATGGCGGAGGGCAGATTGATGATTTCTGCACTTTCGGGCAGCTGCGACTGGCCGATTTCCAGCCGGGCAAGCTCCTGATAATCAAAACGCGGCTCCGCCGAAAACACATGCCGGCGTTTCAGCGCGGCGGCCGCCGGGTCGCTCAGAATACGCGAACCGAGTTCGCCGATCGCGGCCGCGTACTGCCTCGGATCAAGCACCATGCCGCCGACCGCTCCGCGGTTGAGCACGGTGGCGTAACCGCAGACGATCGGCCCGGAATAGACTTGCCGGATTTTTTCCAGAAAACCGGATAGCGTCACCTCGCCGCTCATGTCCAGCCCGAACCAATCGACGATCACGATGAATGAATTTTCCGGCGAAAGTTTGGCCGCCGCCGCCAGCACCTCTTTCTCGGTCGCGCCGTCGCCGTAAATGGCGGACTTCACTCCCGGCAGGGTCGATGTGACCGTCTGATCGGCCTTGTTGCGCGCTCCGGTGGTGGCCAGATAGCCGCAGAGCACCAGTGCGTTTTCGGCCCGGGGTCGAAGCCGCCGGCCGATGCGCAAATTTTCTTCAAGGGTTCCCTGCAGGAAAAAGCCAACGATGTTGCGATTGGAGCTTACCGGCAGCGAAAGGGATTCCGGCATATTGAAGATCAGCACCGGGGTGTGGCGGCGTGAAAGCGCGGGGTATTTGGCCAGCGCGGCTCCCAGTCTGCAGCCGGAAACCAGCACCAGATCGAATGTGTCGCGGTCGAGATCGGCTATGCCGTTTTGCTTTATTTCGCCCGCCGGGTCGTCATAAGAGGCGGTGCGCGCCACGGTCAGCTCGACCATGGGATCTTTTTGGATATGCGAGACCAGTTCGGAAATAATGCGGGTAGACCAGGGGGTGGCGTAGTCGTCGGGAGTCACCAGCAGCACTTTGCGCGGCGCGACGACGCCTAAAACCGTGGTCGCGCCCAGCAGCAGCGCGGCGGCGGTCAACAGCGATTTTCTCAATTTGGCGGAAAACATTTTTTCTCCCAGCACATACAACTTTTTATAATTTACTTTCATCATGATGATTTTACAAGCCTCTTTATATTGGAATTTTGGCAAAGAGATGCTATATTAAAGTGAATTTTTTCGAACGGTTCAATCAATCAAGGATATATCATGAGCGAATATCGTACCCACACCTGCGGGGAATTGCGCAAGTGCGACGTCGGCAAGGAAGTCCGGGTCTCCGGCTGGATTCACAGCGTGCGCGATCACGGCGGCGTGATCTTCATCGACCTGCGCGACCATTACGGTCTCACCCAGGTGGTGATCGACCCGGAAAGTCCGTTTTATCAGGATCTGGAGCACTGGCGGGTCGAAACGGTGGTCCGTTTCGACGGCAAAGTGCTGGCCCGCTCCGAATCGACGGTCAACCCCAAGCTGGCCACCGGTGAAATCGAGATCAAGGCGACCGCGATGGAGGTGCTGGGCGAGGCCGATGTGCTGCCGTTTCAGATCGCCAAAGACGATTGCGCCCCGGAGTCGCTGCGGCTCAAGTACCGTTTCCTCGACCTCCGCCGCGAGAAACTTCATCGCAACATCATGCTGCGCAGTCAGGTCATTGCCGAAATGCGCCGCTATATGACCGGGCACGGCTTCAATGAATTTCAGACGCCGATCCTCACGGCGAGCAGTCCGGAGGGGGCGCGCGACTATCTGGTGCCGTCGCGGCTTCACCCCGGCAAGTTCTATGCGCTGCCGCAGGCTCCCCAGCAGTTCAAGCAGCTGCTGATGGTGGCCGGGTTCGACCGCTATTTTCAGATCGCGCCCTGTTTCCGCGACGAGGACGCGCGGGCCGACCGCAGTCCCGGCGAATTTTATCAGATGGACGTCGAAATGAGTTTCGTCGATCAGGACGAGATTTTCGCGGTGATCGAGGGTCTGCTTGACGACGTGTTCGGCAAGTTCGCCGGGCGCGAATACACCAAGCCGCCTTTCCCGCGCATACCGTACCGCGAGGCGATGGATCGCTTTGGCTCCGACAAACCCGACCTCCGCAACCCGATCGAAATGACCGATGTGACCGACCTTTTTGACGGCTGCGGCTTCAAGGCCTTTGCCGGGGTGGTCGCCGGCGGCGGTCTGGTCAAAGCCATACGCGCCCCCAAAGTGGCGGGCAAGCCGCGTAAATTCTTTGACGACATGATCGGTTACGCGCAGGAAAACGGTGCGAAAGGCATGGCCTATATCATCTGGAACGGCGCCGAAGTCAAAAGCCCGATCGTGAAGTTCCTCTCGCCCGAAATCGTGCAGTCGCTGCATGACCGCGGCGGGGTGGAAGACGGCGACGCGCTGTTTTTCCTGGCCGACGCGCCCAAGGCGGTGCGCCGTCTGGGTGGAGCGGTGATCCCGGAGCTGGGTCGCCGTCTGGAGTTGATCGATCCAAAAATCTTCAAGTTCTGCTGGATCGTGGACTTCCCGATGTACGAG
>JAQVVK010000227.1 GCA_028698975.1 Victivallaceae bacterium | reverse complement strand
CCAGGAACGAGAAATCGAGCGCGGACCCGGACAACACGGAACGGGGCACCTTGACCGGTTTCCAGTCGGCGCCGGCGATCTGGAAAACCGGCTGCTGGATTTGGCGCGGCGGCGGCTCGGATGAAGTTGAAATCGCGGCGACCATCCAGATCGCGCTGCCGTCATTGATCAGCTCGATCCGGTCGATCGGGCGGCCGTCCAACGGCAAGGCGCTCAAATAAAGGCACACATACGCCCGTTGGTTTTCGGTCTGCCAGGCGACATTGGCGCGCGGCAACACCGTCGGATACCACCAGTTGCCGACATTTTCTCCGCTGACGACGGGAAACGTTTTGTCCGTGCCGTCGATGTAGACGACCCGGACTTTGCCGGTCTGGGCGTGTCCTTCCGGGGCCCATCCCAGCGCGTGGAGCAGACACAAATACCGGTCCTGCCGCTTTTCCCCGGCGACGGCGACCTGGAGCGGCTGACCCGGCAGGTGTTTTCCGCCCAAAACGATACAGCTTTTGCCGTTGGTTTTCCTGTCGTCGGCGATATCGAATTTGACTCCGCCGAAGTCCTGCACCCCGGCGGGAATCATATGCAGGTCGTTGTCCGGCCCCTGGTCGGTCCAGCCGCCCCGTCCGTCCCCGGCGACCGGGTCGGCAAATCCGGAATTGGCAGCATCGCGGATCGACAGCGGCCGGGTCTGATAGGATTGACAACTCAGTTCCAGCTTGATCGAAGCCTGTGTCAGCGCCCCTCTGTCGGGAGTGAAGGCGATTCGGGCGCTGAAGCTCTGCGCATTGTATTTGCGATCGTCCTGCATCAGCATCTTTGCGCCGCCGCGGATGATCCACTTCTCCTTGCCGCGCAATTGCAGCTCGGAGTAGGGCCGCCGGGGAAACAATTCGGCTTTGCCCAATTTCTGCGGCAGGGTGATTTCCCTGGCATCGATGACCGCCGGTTGTCCCGCCCAGGGATTGGCCGGCAGAAACAGCAGCATGGCCAACTCGTCGGCGGCGACCGGCTGCGCCGAGCGCAGCGTAACCGTCACCTCGATCGCGTCGTCGCCCCGCGGGCGGATCACCTGCTCCATGGCGAACGCGCCGCCGGGGACGGTGAACGTGCCCCGCAGCACCCAGTTTTCGCCTTCCATGCGCGGATAACCGGCGTCGGGTTTGACGGCATTGTGCGCCTGCCCGGCGCTCTTCTTCCAATGGTCGCCATAGAATACCATGCTCAGGCAGGCACGTTCAAATTCGATCACTCCGTTCGGATTCACCTGGAATTTTCCCAACGACACCGCCTCGCCGCCGACCGCGGCGGTCAACCCGATGGCGCTCAACAGCAATGCGAGACAAAATTTGCGGATACGCGGTGGATTCAACATCATTTCTCCTGAATTTATGGTACGGCGCAAGCCAAGGCAAACGGCGGATCTCCGGCCGGGTCAGTACGGTACGCAGTCATCATCCCAGCGTGCGCCGTACTTGAGGCTGCCCACATGGCCATCGGTAAACAAGAGGTTGCTGCTGTTGTTGTGATTGTATCCGGGAGCGGTCGGCTGTCCGTAAGTGAAGCTGTCCGAGTAGGTGATCGTCGAAGCGTAATACAACCCGTTTTTAATCGTCTGCCAATTCTTGCAGGTCATGATCACGCTGCCGCTTTTGATGTAGTCCTGCCGCCGGTATTTGTTGTTGACGGTGCTTTTGTTGATCTGATAGAGCACCCACGCGCCGCTCTTGCGGTCGGGGGCGTTGTAACGCATCGTCGGCTGATACCCGACGGAGAAATACTCCGCGGTCCCCTTGATCCCGCTGTCGGCGCACGGCGACGCCTGCGGCGGATTGCACATCGACGGACAATGCAGCAGCGAATTCGGTTTTTTAAAGAAGACGCTGGTATAGGTGTCATCGATCATATCCGGCTTGAGCACCAGATAATTCCTGACATAATAGCCGTAGGAATCTCCCCACACCATGGGCGGCATCCAACCCCTGCTGTCGGAGGAATACATATTGATGGCGGACCCGATTTGTTTCAGCCGGGAAACGCAATCGCTTTTACGGGCCGATTCCCGCGCTCTGTTGAGCGCCGGAAGCAACATCCCGGCGAGAATCACGATGATCGCGATCACAACCAAGAGTTCTATCAGGGTAAAACGAACGGCTTTGTGCGGCAGATGAGTCTGATTCATAATCAATTCCTTTCGGTTTGCAGGTTTGCTGTAATTATACCGGAGAAAAAGGAAATTGTCAAGCATCGGCAAAGAGAAGGAATACGGAAATCAATCAGGAGCGATACGGATTTCGTAATTTCATAAAAAAAACATACTGTTTTCTGGCAAATCGGACAAATTGATCAGTCGGAACCCTGCTGATGGATTTGCGGGGAGACGCCGTGAAACCGTTTGAACTCATTGGAAAAATGAAACTGGTTGCAATAACCGAGCAAAAAAGCCACTTCCTTAACCGAAAGCGCCGTTCCCAACAGGTAAGCGGCACGCTCCATTTTTTTCCGTATCCGGTATTCCAGGGGGGATTGCTGGAGCTTTTCGCGGAAAAGGCGGTCAAGGCGGGAACGGCTGATTCCCAGGCTCCGCGCGACCTCCGGAACCGGCAGCGGATGCTGAAAATCCTTCTCCAGCATCAATCGGGCCGAGGAAAGCAGCCGGTCGTCGGGAGATTCCGGCTCGGCGTGTTCGAGGGCGATCCGGCTCAACAGCCGGTAGGAAAGTCCCAACAGTT
>JAQVVK010000226.1 GCA_028698975.1 Victivallaceae bacterium | reverse complement strand
TGAAGGCTTCCATTTCTGATTATATTTTACACGCGCTATCCAAGACAAACGATCTCATCAACTCGTACGTTTCTAATTTCCGAAACAATGTAATCACTGTATTTTCGTTCTTTATATCTATAGTTATTGTGAATGGACTTAAGGACCATGGAGTCCATAATTTGATCACATTTGATGTATTCGTTGTTTTGTGTTGTTTATTGCTTCTGTCTGGTTTATGGTTGGTAATGTCGCATTCCGATATTGTATCTCGTTACAATTATACATTAGCGATGCTTCAGCATAACCTCAAAGCTAGCTATGACGCAATTTTATGTGCAGAGGAGCTAGATTCTTCATTGGAGCCATTCTTATCCAAAAACAATATTTTTTTTACAAATAAAATAAAACAGTACACGATATATTGGATTGCGGTTTTACTAATTATTTGTGCTTGTTTTGGTTTAGGGCTGTACTGTAAAAATTTTGATAACATCTGTAATCGGCTTTTCATATTTTTGCGATGGTGTAATTTGTGGTCAGTCTATTGCCTGTCTATGATTTTGAGCGTGAGGCTAAATGGTGGGATCGGATGACGTTGCTTTGAAATGTTTACCATTAAAAACTGCCAGCGCAAGAGATTGGCCATCAGCATCGAAGCGGAAACTCATGCGTGAAATTGAACTATAAGGCAAATATCGACCTTTTTCCATCCATTCAGATTTTTCAGCTCCGTTTTGAGGCCAATCGCGGCTCAAAACAGAGAAGAGCCCGGTGTGGGTGCCCTCTCTTCCAGTCGGGCCGGCGAGTTGACCGTTCGGTCAGCTCCGCCTCGGCGCTACGCGGCAAAATCTTTGATTTTGCTTTGTAGCTGGTTCGCTTCGCGCCGGTTGCCTCCGGCAGGCAGGGCGTTTCACCCTTGCACCCCGACCGGGTGGCACCCGGTGGCGGTTAACCGTTGTCTGCGTTTGTCGCGCGCGTCCTATTGCGTTTCGCGGCGAACCGTGCTATATTAGCCCGAAACGGATCAACGCACACAACAGGATGTCACGGGCGATGCCAACCGAACTCTTTCTGGCCGGGCGCTACCTCAAGCCGCGCCGCAGCGCCGTTTCCCTCATCACGGTGCTGAGCATCCTCGGCGTGACCCTCGGCGTTGCCGTGCTTATCGTCGTCCTTGCCGTCATGACCGGCTTCACCGACCTCATGAAGGAGAAGCTCATTGAGACGCAAGCGCACTTTCAAGTGCGCCCCGACTACGGCGGCGTCCTCTACAACCCCGAAATGGCGGTTGAAGCGGTGAAGAAGGCGGGCGGCGAGGCGGCCCCGGTCATCGAGTCGCCCGTCATCGTCCAAATCGACCGCTTCCTCGATCCCCGCGTCGTCATGTTCGGAACCTCCCCCGAAGAGTTGCTCAAACACAAAATCTTCACCGCCGACACGCTCAAGGAAGGGAAACTCGCCCTCGGCCGCGGCGAAGTCATCATCAGCCGCGACATGGCGCAACGCTGGCGGATCCGGCTCGGCGACAAGATCTTGCTCCACACCCAGCAGCGGCTGACCAAACTGGTCGATTTCAAGCCCGGCGGCGGCGTCGAGCTCAACAAGCAGGCCTCCGCCTACCTCCCCGCCGAATTCACCGTGAGCGGCATCTACAGCGTCGGCAAATACGATTTCGACCGCACCTTCCTCTTCGTCGGCATCGACGACGCCGCCGAACTGCTCGGATTCCCGTGGGGTTCGGCGACCGCCCTCTACTGCTGGGGGCCCGACCCCTTCAACCAGCAGAAGTTGGTCGATGACGTGCGCGCGGCGCTCAAACACCTGCGGGTCATCACCTGGGAGGAGAGCAACCGCCAGCTTCTCGGCGTGCTCGCGGTCGAGAAAAACATGATGTTTTTCCTGCTCATCTTCATCGTGCTGGTGGCGGCGTTCAGCATCATGAATACGCTGATCACCTCGGTCTACCAGAAGACCCGCGAAATCGGCATTCTGAAGGCGCTCGGCGCCAGCGACGGCTGCGTCACCCGGATCTTCGTCCTCCAGGGGTTCCTGATCGGGGTGGTCGGCAGCATCACCGGGACGCTGGCCGGGATGCTGGTCATCTTCTACCGCAACGACATCATGAATTTCACCTCGGAGACACTCCATGTCGAGCTGTTCCCGAAACAATTCTACTTTTTCGACGGACTCCCGGCGCATATCGTCGCGACGGACGTCCTCATCATCGTCGGAGCCTCGGTGGTGCTCTGCACGCTGGGGGCGCTGCTCCCGGCCTTCTGCGCCTCCCGCCTCGACCCGGCAAAGGCGCTGCGCTATGAGTGAACAGGAAAACATCGTCGAGCTGTGCGGCGTCACCCGCACCTACAAACTCGGGAAAGAGAAACTCCCGGTGCTGCGCGGCGTGGATTGGCAAATCCGGCGCGGCGAATGGGCCTGCCTCCTCGGCGCGTCCGGCAGCGGGAAAACCACGCTGTTGAACCTGATCGGCGCGCTGGAACGGCCGGATTCGGGGACGGTCCGCATCGCGGGCGTCGATGTCTCGAAGCTGGGCCGCCGGGCGGCGGCGCAGTTCCGCAACCGCCGGATCGGCTTCGTCTTTCAATCCTACCACCTGCTGCCCGAGCTGAACGTGCTGGAAAACGTCATGCTGCCGGGCGGACTGGGCGGATTCTCCGGGGGCAAAACCCGCAAACGGGCGCAGGAACTGCTCGAAACCGTCGGCCTGGCCGACCGGATGCGCCATCGCCCGGCGGA
>JAQVVK010000063.1 GCA_028698975.1 Victivallaceae bacterium | reverse complement strand
GGTAAGCAAAAAGTTGGCCAGACGGTTGGATTTCTGGTCGAATTCGGCCCAATTCATCTCGGATCGGAAGGAGTCGATGCGGCTGGGCTCGATCAGCGAATATTCGCGCCATGTGGTATGGCGTTTTTCCAGTTCCTGCGGATTGATTTCGACCAGCGCGGTGTCTTTGCCGTAAAGTTTGGCGTTGTTCTCCAGTATTGCGGTGATCGGCATCGGGAATCCCTTTATATTAATATGAGTAAAAATAAAAACAAATTAATATATCACCGTCTTTGGGAGATTTCAATATATCGGCGTAACGGGGAGCGATGGTACGGGGAATTTTTAAGCAAATATTTTGGAGACGCTTGAATTTTGCCGTTTTGGGATTAAAATGAGTTTCGGCCGTAAAAAATAACGTCGCGGCTTGAGCGCGCGGCATGATCGGCTTAAAAAAAGCAGAAAAAAGCGTATTTTTTTCAAATTGTGCTTGCCAAATGTATCATCAGCGGTTATTTTATATAATCTCATGTTGCATACATATGAGTTGTGTGCTTCGTGTAACGCGTCCGGAAGCGGTTAATTCCGGGCATGGCCGAGCTTGATCGGCGGCAAAGATGCTTTTGCCGCGGGTGACGCCGGTTGTGCCGATGGAAATTTGTGATGCGGGGTCGGGAGCGTGAAATCCGGTCCGTCGCCGTGTCCGTCGTGCCCCGTGTGCTCGGGGCAGTGCGAAAAACGGCGGGCGGGAAGAACGGCGCGGAGCGAAAGAGGCGTTTCAACTCTGCAAAAAGATGCGGCCGAGCGGTCGTGCAAAACATCGGTTTGGGAAGGCCGGTGTCGGGTGGGATTTTAGCCAATTCCGCCTTTTGCGCGTTGCGAAAGCCGAAACGGTTTGGTTAAAAACAAACAGGAAATCGAGATCGGTTATGGAAGTAAGAGCTTTGACTAAGAATGTGCGGATTTCTCCCGAGAAGGCGCGTCATGTGTCGCGTCTGATCCAGGGTCGTTCCGCAGTCGATGCGCTCGCCATCGTCGAACTGAGCCCGCGTAAAGCGGCGGTTCTGGTCGGCGAGACGCTTCGCTCCGCTGTAGCCAACGCCGAAAACAATTGTGATGTGAACCGCAAGGGCCTCGTGGTCAAAGCCGCGTTGGTCAGTCCGGGCCCCATCATCAAGCGTTTCCGGGCCAGGGCACGCGGTTCGGCGGGCCGGATCCGCAAGCGGACCAGCCACATTGAAGTGATTTTGACGGATAACGAATAGGGGAGTGAATCGTGGGACAAAAGGTTAATCCGATCGGACTGCGGACCGCGCTCACCAAGGATTGGGAATCCCGTTGGTTCCCGAGCAAGGCGTTTGGCGGCAAGAACCTCTTCGGCGAATGGCTGCATGAGGATATCGCTATCCGCAAGTTCATCAAGGAAAAGTTTATGGCGGCGGCCATTGCTCGTATTGAGATCGAGCGTTATGCCAGCCGGGTTCGTATCATCATCAAGGCGGCCCGTCCGGGTCTCCTGATCGGCAAGAAGGGTGCCGAGCTTGACACCCTGCGCGGCGACGTCTCCAAGATGACGGCCGGCAAAGAGGTTTTCGTCGATATCGTCGAAGTCCGCCGCGCCGAGACCAATGCTCAGCTGGTGGCCGAAAACATCGCGCAGCAGCTTGAACGCCGTATCGGTTTCCGTCGTGCCATGAAGCGGGCAATACAGACCGCCATGGACATGGGCGCCGATGGTATCAAGATCAACTGTGCCGGTCGTCTCGGCGGTGCCGAGTTGGCCCGAGAGGAGCAGTATAAGGAAGGCCGCGTGCCGCTGCACACCCTCAAGGCGAATATTGATTACGGCTTCATCGAAGCCAATACGACAGCCGGCAAGATCGGCGTCAAGGTTTGGATTTGTCACAACGACTCTACGGAGGAACAAGATTATGCCGCTAATGCCAAAAAGAGTAAAGTACAGAAAGGTGCAGCGCGGAAATAATGGTGGACTCGCCACGACCAACAACAAGTTGGATTTCGGCGATTTTGCCCTTCAAGCGCTCACCCGCGGGTACGTTACCAATAATCAGATTGAGGCTGCGCGTGTTGCCATTAACCGGCATTTGAAGCGTCGCGGCAGAGTATGGATCCGTCTTTTCCCGTTCCGTTCATTCACCAAGAAGCCCTTGGAAGTGCGTATGGGTAAAGGAAAAGGCGCGGTCGAGGGGTGGGTGGCTCCGGTTTTGCCGGGTCGCGTGCTCTTCGAGGTATCCGGTTGCAGTGAAGCGGTCGCCAAAGAGGCCATGAGCCGTGCGGCGAACAAGCTTTGCCTGCGTTGTAAATTCCTGTCGCGTGAGGATTGACGCAAATGAAAATGAAAGAAGTCCGCGAGCTGACCGACGTCGAATTGACCACCAAGGTGGCCGAGTTGCGTCGCGAGAAGCTCAATCTGAAGATTCAGTCCCGCACCGGACAGCTTGAGAAGACGGCGCGGGTTCGTGCGGTCCGCCGCGACATCGCCCGTCTCTGCACCGAAACGGCGGTTCGCGCCGCCAAAAGCGAGGTGAAATGATGAGTGACGCTGCTGTAGAAGTGCGTGGCATCCGCAAGGAGCGGGTTGGCGTGGTTACCAGCGATGCGCAGGACAAGACCATTGTGGTCAACGTCAGCCGTCGCACCAAGCACCCTCTCTATAAGAAGGTCGTCAAGGTCACCAAGAAATTTGTGGCCCATGACGAGAACAACGACGCCCGCAAGGGCGACACCGTGCGGATCGTCGAGACCCGCCCGTTGAGCCGCACCAAGCGCTGGAGACTGGTCGAAGTGATCAGCCGCGCCGTGCAGGATTAATCCTTCAGGAGGAAATGCAAAATGGTACAAATGCAGACAATTCTGGAGGTTGCCGACAACTCTGGTGCCAAATCGATTCTTACGATCACGGTGCTGGGTCAAGGCAGGAAGATCGCCGGAGTCGGCGATGTCATCACCGCGGCTGTCGAGGAAGCGATTCCGGACGGTTCGGTCAAAAAGGGCCAGGTGGTTCGGGCGGTTGTAGTGCGTACGAGATCAAAGATTCGTCGTGCCGACGGCTCCTATCTGGGTTTTGACAGCAACGCTGCGGTTTTGATCGATAAAGAAAACAACCCGATCGGTACCCGTATTTTCGGGCCGGTGGCGCGTGAACTGCGCGAGAAGAACTTCATGAAGATCATCTCGCTTGCGCCGGAGGTGCTTTAATGAACAGTTATCACGTCAAAAAAGGCGACAAGGTCGTCGTGAATTCCGGCAACTTCAAGGGAGAAGAAGCCACGGTATCCGCCGTTCTGACCAAGAACGACCGGGTGGTGCTTGAGTTCACTGCGAAGAAGGATCGCTCCATCGGCAAACGTACGGTCAAGAAGAGCAAGCTCAACCCGAATGGCGGCATGATCGAGCGTTCGGTTTCTGTGCACGTCTCGAACGTCAAGAAGCTGGTGGCCGCAGACAATGCGGAGGGAGCCGACAAGGCCCCGGCCGCGAAACAGGCGGAGTAGTGTAAAATGCCAGACATGAAGAAAAAATACAATGACGAAGTTCGCGCCGCGCTTCAGCAGAAGCTCGGTTTGAAGAACGTCATGCAGATTCCGAAGCTGGTGAAGATCGTCATTTCGACCGGTATCGGATCCGATGCCGAGCGCGACGCTTTCACCGAAGCCCAGAAGCACATTGCGGCGATGACCGGTCAGCAGCCCGTCATCTGCAAGGCTCGCAAAAACGTATCCAACTTCAAACTCCGGGTCGGCATGCCGGTCGGTGTGATGGTTACGTTGCGCGGACCGCGGATGTACGAGTTTCTCGACCGCTTCGTGCACAATGCCCTGCCGCGTGTCCGCGACTTTCGCGGAATCTCCGCCAAGGGGTTTGACGGCGCGGGTAACTACAACATCGGTTTGACTGACGTTTCGGTGTTCACCGAAGTCGATGCCGACAAGTTGAAGTATCCGCTGGGTGTCAACATTGCGATGGTCACCAGCGCCGACAGCGACGAAGGCGCCCGCGAACTGCTCAAGATGATGGAAATTCCGTTCGCGGAATAAAGGAAGGATTTGCAATAAATGGCAAAACTCAGTTTGATCGTCAAGGCGGCGCGCGGAAATAAGTTCCCGGTGCGCAACTACACCCGGTGCAAAAACTGCGGCCGCCCTCGCGCATATATCGGCAAGTTCCAGCTCTGCCGTATCTGTTTCCGTGAACTGGCCTCCAAGGGTCAGATTCCGGGCGTGACCAAGGCCAGCTGGTAAGGAAAGGATTTTTACGATGAGTATGCAGGATCCGATCGCCGATATGCTGACCCGCATTCGCAATGCCGCGGCCGCCGGCCTGACCAAGGTCGAAATGCCCGGTTCCAACGAGAAGGCCGCCATTGCTGGCGTCCTCAAGGCGGAAGGTTATATCAGTGATTCCCAGCTGGTCGTTGACGGCGCAAAGCGTGTGCTGTCCATCGAGCTCAAGTATGCTGACGGCAAAAGCGTTATCGAGGGTATCGAGCGTGTAAGCAAGCCCTCTTGCCGCATTCATTGCGGCAGCCGCGATATTCCGCGGGTGCGCAATGGTCTTGGCACCGTCATTCTGACCACGCCGAACGGCGTGTTGAGCGGCCGCGAGGCTGCCAAGCAGAATGTGGGCGGTGAAGTCGTCTGCTACGTCTGGTAACAACAAAATCAGGAAAAATAGTATGTCTCGTATAGGCAACAAAGTGATCGAAGTTCCTTCCGGCGTGAAGGTATCGATCGACGAGACCGGGGTGACGGTCGAGGGCAAGAGTAAGCTTGCCATGACGTTGCCGCCGTTTGTTTCGGTCAAGCAGGAAGACGGCAAGCTGCATGTCTCCATGGTCGGCGAAGATCGCCGTGCCAGTGCCATGCAGGGGCTTGCCCGCAGTCTTATCCACAACATGATCGTGGGTGTGACCGCCGGCTTCAAGAAAGAACTGGCCATCGTCGGCGTCGGTTACCGGGCGCAGCTTGCCGGGTCTAAGCTCACGCTTAGTCTTGGCTACTCGCATCCGATCGAGTATATGGTCCCGACCGGGATCAAACTTACCCTCATTACCGAGGGCAACAAGATCGTGATCGAGGGGAGCGACAAGCAACTGGTCGGAGAGGTTGCGGCGGAGATCCGTCGTTTCCGTCCGCCGGAACCCTACAAGGGCAAGGGTATCCGTTATGTTGACGAGAAGATAACCCTCAAGGAAGGCAAGTCCGTCGGCTAGGCCGCGGCTGCATAGGGAGTTAAAAATGGCTAACGATAAAAAAGTTCAGCGCAGTCTTCGTCATATCCGGGTCCGTAAACGGGTTACCGGTACGGCGGAGCGTCCGCGCTTCTGTGTGAGCATCACCGCCAACAACATCTATTGTCAGGTCATTGACGACGAAGCCGGCCGCACGCTGGCTCAGACGTCAAGCCTTTCCGCCGCTTTCAAGGCGGAAAACGCCAAGCCCAATCTCGCCGGTGCGGCGTTGCTGGGTAAGTTGGCGGCTGAGGCGGCCAAGACGGCCGGAGTTTCCGCGGTGGTTTTCGACCGCGGCGGATACAAGTATCACGGTCGGGTGAAAGCCATCGCCGATGCCGCCCGTGAAAACGGACTCAAGTTCTAGGGGGCTTTCAATGGCAAGACGTGAAAACAATAACGAAGCGGTGCAGAGCGAATTTGACGAAAACGTCATCGCGATCAACCGCAGTGCCAAGGTCGTCAAGGGCGGCAAAAACTTCAGTTTTGGAGCTTTGGTCGTGGTCGGCGATCGCAAGGGCCGGGTCGGTTACGGCTACGGCAAGGCCAACGAAGTGTCGGATGCGATCCGCAAGGGTGGTGAAGCCGCCCGTCGCAATCTGGTCGCTGTGCCGATGAACGGGCAGACGCTGCCGCACGAAATCGAAGTCAAGTTCGGCGGTGCCAAGGTGCTGCTGCGCCCGGCCTCGGTCGGTACCGGTTTGATCGCCGGCGGCGCGGTGCGTGCCATCCTCGAGCTGGCCGGCGTCAAAGACGTGCTGGCCAAGTCGCTGGGTGCTGCCAACGCCGCCAACGTGGCCAAGGCTACGTTCAAGGCGATCTCGATGCTCTCCACCCGCGATCAGGTGTTTGCCAAGCGCGGCATTTCGATCGCTCCGGCGGTCTCTGAAAATTAGGGGATGGAAAAATGAAATTGCATGAACTCAGTCCGAATCCGGGTTCCCGCAAACGGCGTAAACGGGTCGGGCGCGGAGACAGCTCCGGGCTCGGCAAGACCGCCGGTCGCGGCGAAAAGGGACAGAAGTCCCGTACCGGTTCTTCGATCCGTCCGTTCTTCGAAGGCGGTCAGATTCCGCTGTTCCGCCGGTTGCCGAAGCGTGGCTTCAACAGCCCGGATCATGTCGAGTACGAGCTGGTCAACCTCAGCGTGCTGGAAGCCAACTTCAACGCGGGCGACGTCGTGGATGCCGCCGCGTTGCAGGCCAAGAAGCTGCTGGGCAAGAAAGTCGCATTGATTAAGATCCTCGCCAACGGCGAACTCACCAAGGCAATCACCGTCAAGGCCGACAAGTTTTCGGCGGCGGCGCAGGCCAAGATAGAGGCTGCCGGTGGAAAGACCGAACTCATCGGGTAATACTGGAAAGACATGTAAAATATGCTGACGGCGTTTTTGAATACATTGAAGGTTAAGGAGCTGCGCAACCGCCTGCTTTTCACTGCACTTATTATCGTGCTGGTGCGGGTGGCAAGCAATATTCCGTGCCCCGGAGTCGATCCGAAGGCACTCGCCGAATATATTTCAAGAATCTCCGCCGGCAGTTCGAGCGGTGGTTTCATGGCATTGATCGACCTGTTTTCGGGCGGTGCGCTTGCGCACTTCGCTTTGGGAGCTTTGGGGATCATGCCGTACATCACCGCCTCGATTATCATGCAGCTTCTGGTGCCGGTCATCCCTCAGCTGGAGAAAATGCAGCGCGAGGGGGTTTCCGGCCGCCAGAAGATCACCCAGTATACCCGCTACCTCACTATCGCGGTCTGCGTCATTCAGGGCGCGATGGTGGCGTTGGCCATGGTCAACCCGCAGAAGATCGGTTTGCCGTCCACCAATGGATTGCAGCTTTTCTACGGAGAAGTCGGCATATTCGTGCCGATGACGGTCATGGTCATCACCTGTACTACCATGGTTTTTACCTGGCTGGGCGAGCAGATCACCGATCGCGGTATCGGCAACGGTGTATCGCTCATTATTACCATCAACATTGTGTCGCGGCTTCCGCATGCGGTCATTGAGCTGGTGCAGATGTCGCTTTCGGGGCAGACGGCCGACGGAACCTCGTTCAAACCAGTGCAGTTGCTGCTTTTGCTCTTGGTGTTTTGCGTAGTTACGGCGGCGACCATCATGCTTTCGCAGGGCTATCGCCGGGTGCCGATCCAGATGGTCCGCAAGACGGTCGGCAAGCAGATGATGGGCGGCTCCACTTATATGCCGCTCAAGGTCAACTTCGCCAACGTGATGCCGATCATTTTCGCGGGCGCGATTTTGATGATCCCGCAGTATCTCTTTCAATTTATGGCTTCCAAGCCGGGCGCGAGTTCGGTCTGGTATACCTTGTTCAACGCGTTTTGTCATGACGGACCGGGGTACCTGATCGCCTATGGTGCGTTGATCTTGATCTTCAGTTTCTTTTGGGTCGCAAACCAGTTCAATCCGATTCAGATCGCCGACAACCTCAAGAAGGAAGGCGCGTACATACCGGGTATCAGCCCCGGCCAGCCCACGGCCGATTTCCTCGACAGTGCGATGACCAGGGTCACCGCCGGCGGCGCGGTATTTTTGCTCGCGCTGGCCTTGTTTCCGATGTTCCTTTACAACAGTTTCAAGATTCCGTTTATGGTCGCCCAGTTCTTTGGCGGCACCAGCTTGCTGATTATGGTCGGTGTGGTGCTGGATACCATGAGCCAGTTGGAATCGCACCTTACCATGCGCCATTACGAGGGATTCCTCAAGAGCGGGCGGCTGCGCAGCCGCGCCGGCAATTAGGTTTCCCGATAATCGAAGATAGTTTTTCCGTCGGACCGGTCCGACTGGCGGGCCCAGTCGAACCGGTCTTATGATTTTTAAGGGGAAATATGAGCAAAGTAATCGCAATCGACGGCCCTGCCGCCTCCGGTAAAAGCACAGTGGCCTCATGTCTGGCCGAACGGTTCAACATCGCATGTGTCAACACCGGCAGTCTCTACCGCGCCGTCGCCCTGGCCGCGCTCCGTACCGACATCGGACTTGACGCCATACCGGTGGGGTTTCTGCACAAAATCAAACTTCAGTATGCCCACAAGGCCAATGGCGGCGTGTCGCTGAAGCTGAACGGCAGTTTTGTGGTCGCTTCCGAATTGCGCGCACCCGAGATCGCCGACGGAGCCAGCAAAGTGGCGACGCAGCCGGCGGTGCGCGAATTTCTGCTCGACGTGCAACGTTCATTTGCCGGTCGGGAGTTGATCGTCATGGAGGGACGCGACATCGGTACGGTGATCTTCCCGGACGCCGAGTATAAGTTTTTTGTCACCGCTTCTCCGGAGGAGCGCGCCCGCCGTCGTCTGGCTCAGAGCGGCGAGGTGAATTGTCAGGCAACACTCGCCGAAGTGGCGCGTTCGATCGCCGAACGCGACCGGCAGGACTCCACCCGCGCGGTGGCTCCGTTGAAACCGGCCGACGACGCGACGGTCATCGACACGACCGGCATGACGATCGACGAAGTGGTCGAGAAGATCGCTTCGGTGGTCGAGGCCGGAGAAAAAATGGAGCCTGATCATGTTTGTTGACACACTTTACCGGGTCCCATACGCCGATACGGATCAGATGGGCGTGGTCTATTATGCCAATTATTTGGAATATTTCGAGCGCAGCCGCACCGAAATGATGCGTTCGATCGGCTTCCCCTATGGCGAATTGGAAAAGCAGGGGATCCTGCTGCCGGTTTCCGAAGCGCATTGCAATTATCACGGCTCGGCGCGTTACGATGAACTTCTTACATTGCGTTCGTGGGTCGAGAGTTTCAAAGGGGTTCGCCTGAAGGTCTGTTCCGAAGTCCGCCGCGGTGAAGAGTTGCTGGTGGATGGTTATGTTATTTTGGTTACGGTGGATCAGCGACACCGGGTGACCCGGCCGTCGCCCGCCCTTTTGGACGCCTGTAAAAAGCTTTTCCTGGAGGAGTAATATGAGTGACTTTATCGATTCCGCGGCGTTGTATCCGTTGAAGTTCACGCCGATCTATCATGAACGCATCTGGGGCGGCACCCAGATGACCGACGTGCTCAAGCGCGAGATACCGCACGGCAAAGACCCGATCGGTGAATCGTGGGAGCTGGTCGACCGTGACGGTGAGGAGAGCGTGTTGGCCAACGGCGTATTGGCCGGCAAGACGCTGCATGAACTCATCGCCCATTACGGCTCGAAACTGCTGGGGCACAAGGCCGCGTCGGCCGGTCGCTTCCCGCTTTTGGTCAAACTTATCGACGCCGGAGAGCGGCTGTCTCTTCAGGTGCATCCCGACGAAAACGCCTGCCGCGAAATCGGCGGCGGAGCCGAGCCGAAGACTGAAATGTGGTACATCGTCGCCGCCAGGCGTGATGCGCGGATCCTGGCCGGTTTGCAGGGGCGCGCCACCCGGCAGCAACTGGTGGCCAATCTGAATTCACCCAGCGTCGAGGATTTTCTGCAAGTCTATCCGTCACAGCCAGGAGATGCTTATTTCATCACTTCCGGTACGCTGCATGCCATCGGCGGCGGCAACCTGATCCTGGAAATACAGCAAAACAGCGACACGACCTATCGGGTAAGCGATTGGGGACGGGTGGGTTCCGACGGCAAACCGCGCGAACTCCATATCGAAAAAGGCATCAAGTCGATCAACTTCATGAACCGTACTTCGCCGCGTATTGTCGGGGTTTCTGGTTCGGCCGGGCATAACCGCAAATTCGATGTGGTTAACTCCTGTCCGTTTTTTGCCGTCAACGATCTCCGGCTCGAAAGCGTCTGGAATGACGATACCGGCAGCGGCGCGAGCTTCCATTTGCTCAGCGCGATCAACCGCCCGGTGCGGGTGGCCAGATGCTCCGCGCCGGAACTTGCCGCCGAGCTGCAACCCGGCGAGAGCTGCTTAATCCCGGCCTGTTTCGGCTCATATACGGTAACTCCGCTCGCCGACGGCGAATGCACCGTAGTAAAGACAACGTTGTAAGGAATCAAGATGGAATACCGTTTTATCCGCGATCTCGAAAACTTCTTTCGCAGCCGCTTTGAAAAATTCCCGGCGGAGCCGGTGATTTCCGCCGAACGCTGTCCGGCCGGAATGAAAGGCGATTTTACCGTCAACTGTTTCCGCATCGGCCGCTTTTGCGGCAATCCGGCGGAGGCGGCCAAACTGGCCTGCGAATTTCTGGCCGCCCATCCCGATGTTGAATTCGTCGAGTCGGTCAAGGCTTTTGTCAACGTCACAATCAAGGCGGCGGCGGTTCACCGCGACGGCGTCGCCGACATCGAGGGGCTGCTTGATTCGGCGCGGCTGCCGGAGGGCGAAAGGCGGCGCATTCTTATCGAATACTCCGCCCCCAACACCAATAAGCCGCAGCATCTCGGCCATGTGCGCAACAATACACTCGGCATGTCGCTGGCCAGTGTGCTTAAACGGGTCGGACACGACGTCATCGAGATAAATCTGGTCAATGATCGCGGTATTCACATCTGCAAATCGATGATCGCTTACCAGCGTTTCGGCAATGGATGCACCCCTGAATCGACCGGAATAAAGGGCGATCATCTGGTCGGCAACTTCTATGTCGAATACAACAAAGCTCTTTCCGCCGAAATAAAGGAGCTGCGGGCGGCTCACCCCGAATTTGCCGAACGCGACGACGAGTCGCTGTTTCTGGAAACCGAGCTGGGCGCCGCCACCCGCAAAATGCTTCAGGATTGGGAGGCCGGCGATGAGTCGGTGCGCACCCTGTGGAGCATGATGAACGGCTGGGTCTTCGACGGCTTCGCCAAGACCTACGAGCGTATGGGTATTCATTTTGACCACACCTACCTTGAAAGCCAGACCTATCTGCTGGGTAAGG
>JAQVVK010000225.1 GCA_028698975.1 Victivallaceae bacterium | reverse complement strand
ACTCGAAATCACCGCAACTCTGCGCCTTTACCGATGCCAGACACTCCCGCACATACGGGCCGACGTTGCAGCACGGAACGATGACAGAAAAAAACGGCATGGCGACCTCTTTAATTTCGGTGGAAAAGCGCGGTGAATTTTGACCACAGCAGCCCGGAGTAAATCCGCACCGCCTCTTTCGGGGTCAGAAAACGCCACCAATAGCGCATATAGCGGTCGTTGCGCAGGGATTTCCACGGCTTGCTTTTCATAAAGTAATGCAGCACCACGACGTTGCGCCCCGGCTCGATCAGGCCGCGGGTGAAGCGTTGCGCTCCGGCCAGCTCTTCGCCGCGGTAAAACGACTCCAGCAACCCGGGTTTTCCCCAGTAACGCATGGTGGGGCAATCATATTTAAGCTCCAATACCCGGATTTCGTCATGGAAAACCAAGTTGAAGACGTCTTGATCCATACAGCCGTTAAGTTTGCCGTTTTTCTTGATTTCGAGGAATTTATCGCGCAGATTTTCGCTTCTCCACCGGGCCAGGTTGCAGACCATCATGCCGGAAAAGAAGTAATATTGAAGCCCCATTTTTTTATGGTAATCGAGCAGAGCCATGCCGCGATAATCGAGGACTGCGCTGGCATAGACCGACGAAATATCCATATTGAACAATTCGGTCAGGTCGTCAAGCACCAGCACGTCCACGTCGATGTAAAGAACTTTGTCATACTGCGGAAACAGGTCGGCCATATCGAACTTGTACAGCGCGGCCGTCGAAACGTGGGTGTGACACTTGCAGAAGTCGCGGTAACGGTTGCCCTCGTTGCGTACGTCGACCGTCGGGTCTTCAAGCCGCAGCGCGGCGACGTCGGCGTCGGAGAGGCCGACGCCGAGCACATGTATTTCGTAGCGGGTGTCGGGTTTGCGGCTCTTGAGCATCGAACGAATGGTGATCCGGGCGGCAAACACATAATTGGGGTCGGTTATCATCACAACCGGTATCATGGCAACATGCTCTCCTCTCTTTAGAAGCTATTTCATCATGCGGCGCAGTTTCACCCGGGTGCGGATCGCGTAACTCCACGGGGTGCCGAGCTTGTGAAACAGCCGTTTTGGGGGGTCGAGCGTCCACGGCAGGGCGATTTCGACCAGCCCCTGCGACAAACACCAGCGCATCAGCTCCATGACATCATCGTAGTAACGCATCGAATACGGGCTCCACCACTGCCACGGTTTGGGCGTCATCACCACATGATAATAAATCGACTTGCGGCTTTTGTTGAGCATGAATTCGCCGGTTTTCGGCGCGTCTTCAAGAAAACAGAGCAAGCTGTTGAGCACCGATTCGTCGGTCTGGAAATAGGCTCCGCCGGCCGGATCGAATACGCCTTTGTCGCGGTCGGGCAGCACTTTAATCATCTGGTCGCGCCAGCGTTCGAGGAACGGGCGGTGGCTCTTGTGTACCGAAACATAGCAGGCCGAGGCGCAGGTGGCGTGAGCCGGCTCCGTGCGGCCGCCGACGTCGCGTTTCCAGGTTTCCAGCACCTTGTGCGGTATGACGCCGAACAACTCTCCCGGCTCGTACAATCCGGCGCGTTTGTAGATGTCGCCGTTGTCGTATTCGCTGCGCAGCCTCACATGGATCATATCAGGATCGGTAAAGCTCAGCTTGTCGGAACAGTTGCCGACGAAGAACCCGTCGCAATCGGCCCAGGTGATAAAGTCGGTGTCGGCCATCAGCATGGCTTCCGGTTTGCGGCAGGTCATGTTGCGTTTCGACATCGGCGCGGGTTCCAGCCGGACGTCGCCAAAGGCGAGCAGATTGTGTTTCATCTCCGGAGTAAATCCGCTTTCCAGCACCAGAGCCGGATTGTCCATGCCGTTGCGCCGCATCGAAGCGATCAAAAGATACGCTCCCCAAAAATAGTTTTGGTCGCACGCCATTACCACAGTATTGTTTTTCATCATACCCCCGAATGGTTTGTACCCGGCTAATTTACACTCTATGAAGCCGCATTGCAAACTTTTTGCCGTAAATTCCGCGCCTAAAGGCGGCCATTGCGGCCGGCATGCCGGTTTGCGGCATAAAATCCGGAAGGGTGGATTTGCTTTTTGACAGATATAGATATATATTGTCAGCTGAACTTTTTTAGAGGGAAACAAAATGACTGCCAACGAAATCCGCAGCAAGTACATCGAATTTTTCAAGCGCAACGGCCATACCGAGATCAAAAGCGCGCCGGTAATTCCGGAAAACGACCCGACCTGTCTATTTACCACAGCGGGCATGCATCCATTGGTGCCTTATCTTCAGGGCGCCCGTCACCCCGCCGGCAAGCGGCTTACCGATTTTCAAAAGTGCATACGCACCGGCGACATCGACGAAGTCGGCGACGCGGTGCATCTCACTTTCTTTGAAATGCTGGGCAACTGGTCGCTCGGCGATTATTTCCGCAAAGAGGCGATCGGTTTCAGTTTTGATTTCCTTACCGGCGGCGAAAACCTCGCCATTCCGGTCGAAATGCTGGCGGTGACCGTGTTTGCCGGCGACGACGACGCGCCCTTTGACGCCGAGGCGTTTGATCTGTGGCGCGCCCATGGAATCCCCGCCGAACGCATTGCCAAGCTCGGCAAGCGCGACAACTGGTGGGGGCCGGCCGGCCAGACCGGGCCTTGCGGCCCCGATACCGAGATGTTTTACTGGACTGGCGATCTGCCGGCTCCGGCCGTGTTCGACCCCGCCGACAAGCGTTGGGTCGAGATATGGAACG
>JAQVVK010000224.1 GCA_028698975.1 Victivallaceae bacterium | reverse complement strand
TCCGGCGGCCACAACGCGGCGCCTTCCGGCAGGGTATGACCAAGCCCCTTGGGGTACTGCTCGGTTGCGATGCAATCAACGCCCAGTGCGCCCGCGCCCTCGACCAGCAGTTTCACCCGATTGAGCAAAAGATCAATGCCGGACATCGCCGGGATCAATTTTTCCTGAACGTCGATCAGAACAACGGCGGTATTGCGTGATTCAAAGCCTTTCATGCGCGCCTCCCCTTCTTCCGCTCAATGCGGATCGTCATGACAAAAGATATTTCAATGCATTTTGAATACGGCAATCCCAAAAAGACCAGTTGTGTTCTCCCGGCCCCTCCTCGTAGTGAAAACCGGGATAACCGATCTCTTTCAAATGATCGCGCAACCGCAGATTGTCCGCATAAAGAAAATCCTCGGTACCGCAGGCCATAAAAAGACGCGGTATTCTTTTGGCTCCGACCACCCGTGACGACAGCGAAAAAAGGTTGTCGGCGGCAGCCGGGGCCTTGCCGAAGATCAAGTTCATCTCGGCATTGAATCCGGGTTGTTCCTGCGCCCGCTGGTGCCGAGCGGCAATGTCGGCCACCGAAGACAATCCGGCGGCTCCGGCAAAACGATCGGGGTGACGCAACGCAAGTTTCAGCGCGCCATAACCTCCCATCGACATCCCGGCGGCAAAAGTTTCTTCGCGTTTATGGCTCAATTTGAAAGCTCCATGCACGAGTTGGGGCAGTTCGTCGGCGACGAAGCTCCAGTAATGCGGGCCGGATTTGGCGTCGGTGTAGAAACCGCGACCGCCGTCCGGCATGATCACGGCAAGCCCGAAGTTCTCGGCGTATCTTTCTATCGACGAACGGCGGCACCAGGCCGAACAATCATCACTCAACCCATGCAGCAGATAAAGCACCCGCGGCGGTTTGGCCGGGCATTCCGGCAAAATTGCATTGACCGCGACCATCTTGCCCAGTTTACGCGAAAAGAAATGACATTCGAAAAAAGCCATCAGAACCCAAACTCCTGTTGAACTATGCCAAATTCGTCATCATCGGAAGCGTCGCCTTTTTTAGGCGGTTTTATCTCTTTTGACGGCGGCGTTGATGCTTTGCGCCGGTGGGGCTTATCGGAAACCGCCGCGGATTTTGCCACCGGAGGCTCCGCGACCTCTTGCGGCGGCTCAACCACTGGTTCGGCTACCGGCTCGGCTACCGGCTCAACCACTGGTTCGGCTACCGGCTCGGCTACCGGCTCAACCACCGGTTCGGCCACCGGCTCGGCTACCGGCTCGACAGCCGGTTCCGTGACCGCCTCGGCGGTAACATCTTCTTCCGGCTTATCGATCTCCGCATCCTGAATTTTTTCTTCTTCGTCATCTTCCGGGAGGGGTGAATCAGACGGCGAAACGGCAAAACCAGCAAGCTCCTCCTCGGTCAAATAACGCACATGGGTGATCTTGTTAAGCGACTTTGATGAAATCAATATGCCGCGGGCTTTAGGCGACCGCTGCGGCAACTCCATCAGGTTGATTTCGCGCTCGACGGTCGCGCCTTTGGCATTGGCTTCGACAAGTGAATAGATCGCGTCGGCCCGAGGAGTCATCAATTCGAGTTTGCACCCGGCCGGACAAAGCATATACTGCTTTTCCATGATGAACCCGCCGATCGAACTGCGTTTGCCGTAGTATTTGCCGGACTTTGTTTCGCGGTAGATCACGCCGAATTCATTTTCCGCATCGAAGCGGCGGAAATCGTACAATTTACCGATAAACAATTTCTCCGGCGGCAGCGCAATAACTCGATACGCCCCCGACTTCTCCACGCAGATGAACCGGTCGAACTCATTGCATACCAAGGTGTCGTCGCTTTTAATGGCGGTGCCGACATATCCGTTTTTGCGATCCCAGCCAACTTTTATATTGTTAAGCGCGGCCTCGTGGCGGTCAATGCGCTCAATATGTTCGATTTCGGTGTGGCGCGGATAATGCTTGCCGTACTTGGCGATCAATGCCAAAAGATAATCAATCGCATATTTTTTGAGGTGGGCCAGATTTTTGCGAATTTCCGCGATCTTTTCTTCGATCTCGGCAAGTTCGCGCTGGTTCTTCTCTATATCGAAGCGGCTGATACGGCGCACCGGCAGGGCCAGCAATTTGTCAATATCGGCATTGGTGACCTCGCGGCGCAACTGATCGAGAAACGGCTGCAACCCGCCGCGCACCTCGTTGTACTCGTCTTCCTGCGAACGGCACTCCTCAATGCGCTTGTAAATGCGGTTCTCAAAGAAAATTTGAGCCAGCGTCTTGGCGTGAAACAATTCGTTTTGACGATCAAGATCGATCTCAAGCTCGCGTTTGAGTATCTCAAGCAATTTATCGACGTTGCGCCGCAACACCTCCGACACCGTCATCGTTACCGGCCGATTGTCGCGGATAACCGTCATATTGACCGAAATCGAATCCGAACACTTGGTGTACATATACAACCCCTGACGCGTTTTCTGAGGGTCGTAAGTGCGGGTCGGCACGATCCGGATTTCCGCCGTGCCGGTGGTGTAGTCGCTGATCGACGAAATCTTTATCTTGTTTTTTTCGGCCGCCTTCTCAATGGAAGCGACCAGTGATTCGGTGGTGGTGGTGGCCGGTATCTCCCGAGTAACCAGTTCTCGCCCGTCAATGTCGATCTTGGCGCGCAAGACTATGCGCCCGTTGCCGTCGGCATAATCGCGCACATCCATGAGGCCGCCCTGCTGAAAATCGGGATATAGCTCAAACGGCTCGC
>JAQVVK010000062.1 GCA_028698975.1 Victivallaceae bacterium | reverse complement strand
CCGACGTCTGCGGGGCAGGCTGGGCGAAACTTGCCGACAAACTGGGGGAAGAGCTTAACGGGTTGCTTCATGAATATCTGGCGGCCGAACTTCCCGGCATGTTGAGTGAGATCCTTCAGCGTGATGAATTGTGGCGCGCGGTGCGCGAGACGCTTCTTCCGCTGCTGCAAAACTATGTCGATCACTATTTGCGGCGCGGCGGAAGTCGTGAAATCGAAAAAAGGCTTGATCTGGCCGGCCGGGTCGAACGCTCGGTCAACGCGATGGATGTGCGAAAACTTCACGCCATGGTCAACGAGGTTTCCGGCGAGGAACTCACCGCCATACAGTTGCTCGGCTTTGTTTTGGGCGGTATTGCCGGGGCTTTTTTGGCATTGGCGGTTTGATGTTTTCAGGCGTCGGGCGGCGGAGTGTGCCGCGTTTTTTGGTATTGATCGGCGTTTTGACTTGTCGTATCGCTGTTTGCGGTGTATATTAATAAATTATTATTGAAATCGCTAAACGAATTGGGACGGAGATGGGACTTTTATATGAAAACGACGATCTGAGCGCGCTTGATTACGTGCGTCAGGACTATTTGCGCGAACTTCAGCTGGAGCGTCTGCGCCGCATTGTGCGTCACGCCTACGACCATGTGGAGCTTTTTCGCAACCGGCTCAATGAGCGCGGCATCACGCCGGACGATATAAAGACCCTTGCCGACATCGCCAAACTGCCGTTCATGAAGAAGATCGATCTGCGCGACACATATCCGTTCGGGTTGTTCGCCGTGCCGATGTCGGAGATCGTACGGCTGCACGCTTCCAGCGGCACGACCGGCAAACCGATCGTGGTATCTTATACCCGTGAGGATCTCGAAGTCTGGATGCAGGTGATAAAACGCGCTTTCGCCAGTTGCGGACTTTCGCGCAACGACATTGTGCAGGTCGCCTACGGTTACGGATTGTTCACCGGCGGCCTCGGCGCGCATTACGGGGCGGAAGCTCTCGGCGCGACGGTGGTGCCGACTTCCGGCGGCAACACCAAGCGTCAGATCATGTTGATGCGCGACTTTGGCACCACCGCCATCTGCTGCACCCCGTCTTATTTCAACTTCATGATCGAGCAGGCCGCGGCGGAAAACATCGACATGCACGATCTGCCGATCCGGGTCGGTGTATTCGGAGCCGAGCCGTGGACCAACGCCATGCGCGGGCGCATTGAGGAGGCTTCCGGCATCAAGGCCTATGATATTTACGGTCTCTCGGAGATCATCGGCCCCGGCGTCGCCATCGAGTGCAAATGCCAGCAGGGAATGCATATATTCGAGGATCACTTCTACCCGGAGATCATCGATCCGGAAACCGGCGAAGTCCTGCCAGACGGCGAGTTCGGCGAGCTGGTCATAACCACGCTTTCCAAGTTCGCCATGCCGATGATACGTTATCGCACCCGCGACCTCACCCGCATCATAAGCGAGCCGTGCGCCTGCGGGCGCACTCTGCGCCGTATCGACCGCATATCGTCGCGCAGCGACGATATGTTCATCATACGCGGAGTCAATGTGTTCCCGTCGCAGATCGAAACCGCGCTGCTCTCGATCGAGGGCACCACGCCCAATTATAACATCATCCTTTACACTGAAAACGGTATGGACAACATCGAAGTCGATGTCGAGATCAGCGAGGAGATGTTCTCCGACCGGGTGCGGGCGATGGAGGCTTTGCAGAAGAAGCTCACTTCGGCGGTCGAGGGGTTGATCGGTCTGAGGGTCAAGCTGAAGCTGGTGGCTCCCAATACCATTCAGCGCAGCGAGGGCAAGGCGCGCCGCGTCATCGACCGTCGCGAAAAAGCATAATAGCCGATTTAGTCGGCGTCGTCGATCGGAAGACACCAGGGGGTGCCGTTGAAGTCGCCGCACTCAAAACGGCAGCCGAAAACCTCGTGCAGTATTTCTGGCTTCAAAGCCTCGCGCGGTTCGCCGCAAAAAGCGAGGCTTCCGTTTTTTAAAAGGGCGATCCGGTCGGAGAGCCGCGCCGCCCGGTTCAGATCGTGCAAAACCATTATCAGCGCAACGCCAAGTTCCCGGTTCTGCCGGCGCAATGCGGAGCACAACTCCATTTGACAGCGTATATCCAGAAAACTGGCCGGTTCGTCGAGCAGCAGATACTCCGGCTCCTGCGCAAAGGCATAAGCAAGAAAGGCGCGTTGACGTTCGCCGCCGGAGAGCGTGCCGAGCTTGCGCCCGGCCAGATGAGTTACCCGGTTCAGTTCGAGCGCACGCCCGATCACCGCACGCCCGTGCGGCGAGTTATCGTCGGAGCCGTGGGCAAACCGCCCCAGCGCGGCAAGCCCCGCAACGGTTTGTTCGGGGTCATACGAGGGGGATTGCGGCAGGTAGGCCAGATGTTCGGCCAGCCGGCGCGGTCTAATGTCATGCAACGGTATATTGTCGAGCGTCACTTGGCCGGAAGTCGGTTTGATGATGTTGGCCGCCGTCGCCAGCAGGGTCGATTTGCCGCTGCCGTTGGCTCCGGCTATGGTCACGGCTTCCCCCGGATTTACCGCCAGAGTGATCTGGTGAAGGATTTCGGTGCCCCCGTAACCCGCGCAGACGTTTTTTAGTTCAATCATTGTACCGGCTCCTGCGAAGCAGCCAGAGAAAGAACGGTGCTCCGATGATCGCGGTTATCACCCCGGCCGGAAGTTCGCGCGGCGCGGCCAGCAGCCGCCCGGCCGTGTCGCAGCCGATCACCATGATCGCGCCGACGAGGGCCGCACCGCAGACAATGCGCCGGTAACCCGCGCCAAGCAAAATGCGGGCGATGTGCGGAGCCACCAGACCGACGAACCCCAGTAACCCGGCCAGCGCGATGGCCGGAGCCGCCAGCAGCGCGGCGGTTGCCAGCAGCAGCAATCGGGTGGCTTCCACCCGCAGACCTAACGCGGTGGCGCAGTCGTCGCCGAGAGCGAGCACGTCGAGTTTCGGAGACTGCATGACCGCGACGATCATGCCGGCTGCAAGGTACGGCAGCACGGCGGCGTCGGTTGACCACGACAGCGAGGCGAGCGAGCCAAGCGTGAAGTCGAGTGCGTTCAATGCGCGTTCCGGGTTGAGGATCAATATCGCGCTGCCCAGCGACCCCAGCAAGGCGGAAAGAGCCACCCCGGCCAAAGTCAGGCGCAGCGGCGGTGCGCCGTGCCGCCATGCGGTGAGGTAAACGGCGGCGGCGGCCAGCCACGCTCCGGCAAAGGCGGCCGGCGTGAGAAAACTCGACGCGGCGGGGCAGAGTGTCAGCATGATGATGGCGGCCAATCCTCCGCCGGAAGATACTCCGATGATACCGGGGGAGGCGAGGGCGTTGCGCATGACGCCTTGGATCAATGCGCCGGAGGCGGCCAGCGCGGCCCCGGCCAGTGCGCCGCCTGCGGCGCGCGGCAGGCGGATGTCGAGCAGAATCCGCCTGAACATTGGCGAATCCCAATCGGTTTCACCGCAGAAAACGGCGACGGTGGCGACGGCGGCCAGCAGCAGGATGCCGCCGCCGAAAAAAAGCACGTCGCGTTGAATGGTTTTCATTTACGGACTCAGCTAATGGTACTGAAGAGCGCGGTCATGATCGCGTCGGTCACCACGATGAGGAAGATCGAAGTCACCACCGCGCTGGTGGCGGAGCGGCCCACTCCCTGCGCGTCGCGTTCGGCGTTGAGCCCCTTCATGCAGCCGACCGTTGCCACGATGGCGGCGAACACGAAACTTTTGACGATGCCTTGCGCGAGATCGACCGGCTGGATCACTTCAAAGGTGCGCCCCATGTATTCGGCGGCGGAGGTGTTTACCATATTGCAGACAATGGCCATGCCGCCGAAAATACCGCAGACGTCGCAGATGATGGTCAATCCTGGCGTGATGACGATCATGGCGAGCAGTTTGGGCGTGAGCAAAAAGCGGCGCACGTCAAATCCCATGGTGACCAGAGCGTCGATCTCCTCTGATCCCTTCATGGAACCGAGTTCGGCGGCGAAGTTGGAGCCGGTGCGCCCGGCCAGCACGATGGCGGTGACCAGCGGCGCGAGTTCGGTGCTTATGACCGTGCCGACCAGATTCACCACATAACCCTCGACGCCGAAACGCCCCAGTTGTACGATAGCTTGAAAGGCAAGGATCACCCCGATCAGGAAACCGAGCAGTGAAATGATCGGCATGGCGTCGCTGCCGCAGCTATCCATATAATATGCCACCGACCGCCAGCTGATGCGTCGCGGGTGGCGCAGCGCGTCGAGCACCGCGCCGCCCATTTTGCGGCTGAATGTGCAATAGGCGCAGCATTCCGAGGCGATTCGGGCGGCGTTGTCGGCCACTTGAATGCACAGTAAAGAGAGTGATGAAGGTGCTTCGCTCACAGGTTTCCTCCCGTATAACGGCGTGCGGCCATTGCGGCGGCGGCCGTCGGATCATAGACGATTTCCAGATCGCCGTCTTCATTGACGGAGATACTTAAAACAACCGAGGTGAAAATCTTGTATTCCGGGCGTTTTTTCAGCTCGGTTTCGAGCCGGTCAAACACTCGTTTCAGAATAAATTCGGGCAGGGCGAGTTTGCCGACCCGGCCGGAAACCGGCACGAGATCGAGTTTGCCTCGCGAGTACGAAGCGCGAAAATCGAACTTGGCGATCAGCCATCCGCCGAAAAGACTTTTTATTTCGGTGTCATAGGGAATGGTCACAGAGAAAACTCCATCGCAAAGGGATGGGGCAAACGAGCGCAGCGGCGGCAGTTTGGCCAGTTTCGGATTGGCCAAAGCGGCGACCGCCATCGTGCAGTCGGCGGAGCGGATAAGCGAAGCAATGTCTTCTTCGGACAGGACAATGCGCGAACGGAGGAGTTTTGATTCGGCGATCTCATTTGAAATGCGGCGCGCCAGATTGCGTTGAAGCCGCAGGTCGTCAAAAGAAAGTTGCACCTGCTGTGTTGCCGGTTCGTCCGAAAAAATCGAAGCGGCGAGCAATGCGGCGGCGGCGACGAGCAGGAGCAGCGCGCATATCGCGATGGTGGCCAAACGAATGAATATCTTCTTTTTCTTCATGAATTTCCTCTGGACAGGGGGGCTGCCAAAATTTCCGCCGTATCTTTTCGACCTCCGGGTTGGGCAACTCCGTCTTGTATATGCAAAATTTACACCGTTACATGGTCAAATGCAATTTTTTTTGCACAAAGAGGTTGACTTTTTTTCAAAACGGGCTATCTTATACGCTGTTATGCGTCTCCATCGTCTAGTGGCCTAGGACACCGGGTTCTCATCCCGGCAACATGGGTTCGACTCCCATTGGAGATGCCATTTTTTTTGCCCGGATACCTGAATCGCCGGTCATGCAAAAGTCGATTGCAACCCCTTCCTTGGTGGGCTTTCCCGTCGCTTGCCGGGAAATATATTCTGCATAACCGGCCGGAAATATCGTTTTTTATGCCTCGTCGGGCAGAATCGAAAACTTTGTCGCGCATTCGTGCACGGCTTCCGGGCTTCCCATGACGGTCAGCACGTCCCCCTCCGCCAAGCGGGTGTCGCCGCGCGGGATGATGATCTTTTCGTCGCGCCGGATCAGCAGGATCAACGCCCCTTCCGGCAGTTTGATTTCGGCCAATGAGCGATGGTCGATACCTTCCGACGCGATGAGTTCGCGGGAAATCGTGCTCTTGTCGCCGGTCTCCTCTATGGAAAGCGGGATGCGCGGAGTTTTGCGCAGCGGAGCATCCAGACCGAGCAGACGCGCCATCGGCATGATGGTCATGCCCTGAAGCAGCACTGAGGTTATGACGATGAAGAATACGATGTGAAACATCAACGCCGATTGTGAAACTCCCGCCATCAACGGAAAGGTGGCCAGCATGATCGGCGCGCCGCCGCGCAGACCGATCCACGACACCAAAGTCTGCTCGCGAAGCGAAAATCCGCTGCGCCACATGCAGATGAATGTCGCCAGCGGCCGGGCAATCACCATGAGAAACACCGCAATGGCCAGCCCCAGCCATTTGGCCGACCAGACCTGCGACGGAAACGCCAGCAATCCCAGCATGCTGAACAACACAACCTGCATCATCCAGGCAATGCCGTCATAGAATTTGCCGACGCCGTTGTGAAACACAAACCTCCGGTTGCCCATCACCATCCCGGCGGTATATACCGCCATGAAACCGTTGCCGTAGATCAGCTCGGTCACCGAGAACGAAGTGAGCACCGCCACCACCCCAAGCACATAATAAAGCCCGTTGTATTCGAAGTTGATCCGGTTGTAAAGCCAGACCGCGCCGCGCCCGATCAGCCAGCCGGAGCACAGGCCGATCGACATCTTTATGGCAAACATCGGCAGGATCATCAGATACTCGAAAGGCGGCATCGGCGCGCCTCCGGCGGCGGTTTCGGAGGTGATTACTCCGGTCATGAATACGGTAAGAAAGGCGGCCATCGGGTCGTTGCTTCCCGACTCCAGCTCCAGCAGCGGCCGGAGTTTGCCGCGCAGACTGACGCTGCGTGAACGCAGTATCGAAAACACCGCCGCCGCATCGGTTGACGAAATGATCGAACCCAGCAGGAAACACCATGACAGCGGTATTTCATTGGTCGGCGCGAGCAGTTTGCATATCCACCAGGCGAAAAGTCCGGTGAGCAGCGCGGTCAACAGGACTCCGAGACTGGACAGCAGTCCGCCGGTGCGAAACACCGGCTTCACCGATTTCCACTCGGTGTCGAAGCCGCCCGAAAACAGGATGAACGCCAGCGCGATCGAACCCAGCGAATTGGCCGCTGCCGCGTTGTCGAAACCGATCCCGCCGATACCCTCGCTTCCGGCCAGCATGCCGACGGCGAGAAACAACAGCAGACACGGCATATTTATATGGCTCGAGAGCTTGCTTGAGAGCAGGCAGATGAGCGTCAAAAAGGCGAATACGGCAAGAGTTATGTATAGTTCCACGACGTGTTGTCCCTCTGTTAATGCGGCGGTGTCGGTTATTGAAACGGGCTAAGGCCGATCGATCATGGTTGAACTTATCGAACGGTCAAAATAATATACTTTGCCAGACCTTTTTTTTCAAGAAGCGATCGGTTGACCGGATTGAATTTTTTGCATCTTATCCGCAAAAAAAATCGCCGCCCGGCGATGGCTTCGCAGGGCGGCGACGATGCTGGTTAAAGGATCGGTTATTTGCCGAAGTAGCGCTTCAGGAGGCCGGTGAATCCGGCTCCGTGACGGGCTTCGTCTTTGGCCATTTCGTGCACGGTGTCGTGAATGGCGTCATAACCCAGCTCCTTGGCGCGTTTGGCCAGTTGGAGCTTGCCGGCGCAGGCGCCGCCCTCGGCCTCGGCACGCATTTCGAGATTGCGGCGGGTATCCGAGGTCAGGACTTCGCCCAGCAGTTCGGCGAATTTCGACGCGTGCTCGGCTTCCTCAAACGCATAACGCTTGTAGGCCTCGGCGATTTCCGGGTAGCCCTCGCGGTCGGCCTGACGGCTCATGGCAAGATACATGCCTACCTCGCAGCATTCGCCGCTGAAGTTGGCCTTGAGGCCGGCGACCACTTCCGGGTCGAGGCCGTCGGTGCCGGCTACGGTGTGCTCGCAGGCCCACGCGGCTTTGGCCGCTTCCGCCGGTTTGACGAACTTGGCGGCGGGAGCTCCGCACTGCGGACACTTGGCCGGGGGATTGTTGCCTTCATAAACATAACCGCATACACTGCAAACGTACTTCATTTTTCCACCTTTCAATTTTTTTGACCATGACCCGGTCGCTTCGACTGGACCGGGTTCCGGTTTGACTTCAACTAATATAGCTGAACTGGTGGAAATTTTCAAGTATAATTATCATTATTATTTATTAATTTGTTTTGGAAACAATGATCTCAACTCTGAAGTGAATCAAAGTATTCTTCCATACCGATCACATGACAATGGTTTAAATATAAGTGCTCCATGCACTTGGCGAAAAATTCCACCGAATTGGTCACATGCTCGTGCACCGTGTCAGGCACCCCGTGAAACACCAGAACTTGCGCCGCTCCGGGCTCCGCGTTGGCTACGGCGATGTGAAACGCCAGTGTGTCGTCGTGCTGCAGCGCGATGGAGGGCAGACGATATGGATCGCTAATTTTGCTCCATGTGCCGGGCAGAACCGCCCGCGCCAGTTTGAAGTTGAACTCGTCGCGCAGCATCGGTATCACCCCATCGGTCACCGGCCCGCCGGGGTAGGCGAAACAGCGGGGCGTTATGCCGATACCTCCCAGAAAATCCTGCATTGCCGTGATGTCGTTTTCGCATTCGGCAAGGGACATGGTTTGCAGATTGGGGTGGGTCCAGCAATGATTGCCGATCTCAAAACCTTGATCGTATAATTGTCTTATTTCGTCGCCGGTCATCAGGGCGTCGGCATTTTTTGACATCCACCCCTCCGAAAAACGGCAGATGAAGAACGTGGCCCTAAATCCGTATTTTTTCAGTATCGGCGCGACATTGTAAAGGTGACTTTTGCAGGAGTCGTCAAAGGTCAGCACCACGGTGCGCCCCGGCTTGTCCTCCGGGAAACGAAATCCGCAGCTGCCGGCAAGAAACAGTTTGGCCTGCTCCGGCCATTGCGCGATGTCATCGCAGTCGTACCCCAACTGCATGCCGTGCGGACCGTGCGGGAAAATATGCAGTTCGCACGGCCGCCCCGCCTTGCGCATTGCGGCGGCAAATTCCACGCTGTTGCGGTATGGCACGATCTGATCCTCAAAAGTGTGCCAGACATATGCCGGAGGCGTGGCCGCCGTCACATGCAAGGTGGTGGACAGTTCTTTGCCCAGCTCCTCTAAATGTTCGCCCAGCAGATTTCGCGCCGTTTCGACGTGGCTCCATGACTCCAGCGACAACACCCCGTAGGCGAGCAGCATGGCGTCGGGGCGGCAATCTTTGCCCCAGGCGTCGAGCCGGTCGCACAGCGTACCGAGAGACGCGGCCAAATGAGCCCCCGCCGAAAAGCCGCAGACGGCTACCGAATGCGGCTCGACATGCCACTCCGCCGCCCGGGCGCGGATTTGCCGCATGGCCGCCATCGCGTCCTGCTGCGGCTCCGGCCAACGGTGGGGCGAAACCCGGTAATCAAGCACAAAAGCGTGAAATCCGAGCTGGTTGAAACGGCGGGCGATCGGGCTGCCCTCGCTTGGTTCGCAGACACAGCCGTAGCCGCCGCCCGGAATCACCAGCACGGCGGGGCGGATGGCCTTGCCCGCCAGCAGAAAAGGTGTAAGCGACGGTTGGCTTTCGCCGGGAGAAGGGATGTAATCAGGGTCAAGAATAATCGAATTGTTCATGATAATATTTCCTGTTTGCAATGTCGCGCAAATCATGCTAAAGTGCAAAATTTGAAAAGATCATTCCGAAACACGGGTAAGATTTTCTTCAGCGTGCAGCACTCCTTTCCAGAGGAACAGCCGGTGATCGCGATACGAGAAGTCCGGGGGCAGCAGATTGGTCCACTCCCGATTGGGCTGTTGCGGAAATTCGGCACCCAATAGATAGACGATCTGCTTTTGCGGCATGTTTTCGAGATCGGTCAGATTTACCGCCTTGCAGCCGGAATAATAGAGTTCGCCGTACAACCCGGTGATGTTGTCTTTGTATATGAGGTCGGTTTTCTCCGCTTTGAGCGCGGTTCGGATGGCTTGCCCCATCTCGCGCTGGCTGCGCTCCTGCGCACGATACGGCTGGAGCACCGACCAGTAAAAAATGCCGATGCCGACCGAGGTCAGCAGCAGCGTCATCCAGACCGGATTGGTCTTTACTCCGCGCGAAAGCACGATCGCCAGCACGACCAGCACCAGCCCGGCCCCCAGCGCAAACATACGGTACTCAGGCGTGCGGCAAAAATCGATGCTCAGCGAAACCCGTACAAACAAACTCAGCAATTCATAGGATATAAGGCAGAGCACCACCATGGCGACCGCCATGCTTGCGACCGTCCACCCGGCCAGCTTCAGTATGCCGTTGCGCAGCTTGGTGCCGTAACGGCGCATACCGATGTCGTAGTTTATGCCGACCAATATCGACAACGGCCCCAGAAGATAGATGATCTCGCGCGGCGTTGTATCTGGCATCAGCCACAGCAGGACAAGGGTCGGTATGGTGAGCGTACGCAGATAACGGCTGTAAATCGGGGTGGTGTCGAGCGATTGCAGCATCACGCAAAACGGCAGCCACGCGATAATGCTCCACGGCAGCAGTCTGAAAGGCAGTTCGCACGGAAACACCGCCACGTCGATCAGGTATCTGGCCATGCTCGTATCGCCCCACCAGATGTACAGAAACTGCATTTTTTGCGACAGGTTCCAACAGGCCAGCCCCCACGCCGCTATCGGCAGGGTCAGCATCAGTATGCCGATGGCAAAGCCCGGCTTGCGGAACTTGGATCGCACCGACAGCGGTCTTTGCAGAAACAGCATGGGAAAGACGAAATATACCAGAGCGAGGAACCCTCCCGAGAAGAAGGCGAACACCATTAGACCGAGCGAAACAATCCATGCCGCGCTCCAGTTGCTGCGCCGGAATCCGAATTGAAAGAACAATAATTGCGCCGCCAGCAGAAAAAACGCGCTCATGGTGGTCGGGTAGCCCTCGCCGCCCTTTTCCATGACAAGTATTGTGCTGAAATACATCGCCGCCGCCACCATTCCGGCGCGCGGAGTGCGGTCGCTGGCCGCCGCAAAGTAGATCATCACGGTTGAAGCGGCCAGCATGATGATCGAAGTAAGTCGCAACGCCGTTTCCATCGGCAGACCGCAGACGCGGTTGAGCAGCATCCCGGCGGCCGGAAACAGCGGAAATCCGTTTTGGATCACCACCCCGTGGGCGGTGACTACCGAAAAGACCGAAGTCAACTCGTCGGCGCAGGCGGCGTACAACCCCTCCAGCTTGAAAAATTCCCGCATTTCGAGGTTCCACGGCTGAAACAGCGCGGCAAAAGAGATCGCCAGCAATATGAAGCCGGTGACTCTTGACAGGGATCTTTCAGTATAAACGCCCATGGCGGTCAGTCTCCGATCAATGCGTCATAGCAGACGGTCGCGGCTTGTCTGGCCGCGCTGTCGCTGCGCGGCGACAGCAGTTGTTTTACCTCGGCCATGCCGGCTTCGACTTCGGCCCGGCGGGAGCCGCCGGGGAGAATGCGCTCCACCGCCGGCACCAGTTCGCCGGGGGCAAAATGATGCTGAAGAAACTCCTCAAACACTT
>JAQVVK010000223.1 GCA_028698975.1 Victivallaceae bacterium | reverse complement strand
ACGGGTGCTCGATATAAGCGCGCCGGCGATCGCCATCGCTCACGCTTGCGGGCGTATCGGCTGTTTCCTTAACGGCTGCTGCTATGGCGGCGCGACCGATCTGCCGTGGGGGGTATGCTACCCGGCGGGCAGCGCGGCGGACTTGGCCGGCCACGGGGCGGCACTGCACCCGGTACAGCTTTATGAAGCCGGGGAAATGGTGCTTTGCGCGATTTTCTTCGCGTGGCTGGTGCGGCGTACCGGGCGCGGAGTGGCAATGTCAAGCTATCTGATCGTTTACGGTATTTTGCGTTTCCTCAATGAATTAGCCCGCGGCGACAATCCGCATTGGCTGGGGTTGTTCACTCCGGCTCAGTGGATCGGGTTGGGCATGGTGCCGCTGGGTGTTGCAATGCTGATCTGGTTTGTGCGTCATGAGCGCAAAAAAGCTTGATTTTGAAATATTGCCCGGCGACGCCGGAACCCGGCTCGACCGCTGTCTGTCGCGGCTCATACCCGGGTCGTCGCGTTCGTATCTGCAAAAGCTGATCCGCGAGCGTCTGGTTACGCTTGACGGGGTGGCGGTCGATGTACCGCGCTACCCGGTGCGCCCCGGCATGAAGATCGAAGTCACGCTGCCGGAGGAGCCGGACACGACCCCGGCTCCGGAACCCTTTGATTTCGAAATTCTCTACGAAGACGACGCCATGCTGGTCATAAACAAGCCGGCCGGGGTGGTGGTGCATCCGGCGGCGGGCAACCCGGACGGCACGGTGGTAAACGCCCTGCTGGGGCGTTATCCGCAGCTGGCGGGGGAGCTGGCTTGCGGTAATTCGCGGCCCGGCATCGTGCACCGGCTCGACAAGGATACTTCGGGGTGTCTGGTGGTGGCCAAGACCGCGGACGCGCAGTTCAAACTTTGCACGGCCTTTGCCGGACACGAGATAAAGAAGACCTATCTTACGCTTGTGCGCGGAGTCCCGGCCAAGCCGGAGCTTGAGATCTCGACTCTGATCGGCCGCCACCCGGTAAACCGGCAGAAGATGGCGGTGGTCGAGCGCAACGGCAAACCGGCGATCACCCGCTACCGTCTGGAAAAAAGCGGCGAGGTGGACGGGGTTGTGATTTCTCTCCTGTCGGTCAGGATACTCACCGGCCGCACACATCAGATACGGGTGCATCTCTCTTCGATCGGGTTGCCGGTGCTGGGCGACGCGGTTTACGGCGGGGCGCGGGCGCGCATCGCGGGGGTGGAGCGTCAACTTCTGCACGCGTGGAAGATCGAATTGCCGCATCCGTCCGACGGACACATCGTCAAGCTGGCGGCTCCGATACCGCCGGATTTCCTGGCGATTTCCGAGCTGTTGTAGTTGGAAATTATCCTCAAAAAGCAAAAGCCAGTGATTTACATAAAACCACTGGCTTCCGATGATTCTAAAATTGGTACACCCGTGCGGATTCGAACCGCAGACCTTCTACTCCGGAGGCAGACGCTCTATCCAGCTGAGCTACGGGTGCACATTGTGCTTATAATATAGTGCCTCAACCGCAATTTGCAAAGCCGTGACCATATTTATTGCGAAAAATTAATTGAATTAAGAGCCGAACCCTTGCCGGATCAGCTCCGCCCCAACGCCCGGCCGTAAATGAGCGTGATGATCTTTGAATCAATCCCCACCCCCTCCGCCTGCTGCGCGGCGACAAACGCCCCCAGTTCATCAAGCTTTACCCGGTAGATGTCAAACGACTCCACCTCCTCCGGGTGCGGCTCCGGCGTGAAGTTGCAATATGACGCGCCATCCACCTCGACATAAGCGATGATGATCGGCTCGCCGGTCAACCCGGGAGAACTGTAAAGCGGCTCGGTAAGCCCGATCACCCGCCCCCGGTAGCCGGTCTCCTCGTAAAGCTCGCGCAACGCGGTATCCGCGGCGGTTTCGCCGGGATCAATCAACCCGGCCGGAAATTCCAGCGTCAGCTTGCCGCAGGGCGGCCGAAACTGGCGCACCAGGATGATTTCGTCGTCCGGCACGACATGTGCCACAATCAGGCAGGCTCCGCGCCCGCCCTCGCCATTGACGCGATCGGCGGATTCCCAACTGCGGATACAACCGGTGTGGTCGATAAACTCCACCGCCCGCATATAAAGATGATGCCCGGTATACAGCGGTTTTTCCGAGATTATCTTCTGCTTCATGCCATTCTCCGGAAAGAAATTGGAGCCGACTGTCGGATTCGAACCGACGACCTGAAGTTTACAAAACTACTGCTCTACCACTGAGCCAAGTCGGCCTGATGTGTTCAATAATATAGAACCGGTTGCACGACTTCGCAAATCCGGTTATACTTTTTTTTTGAATTTTACGCAGGTAAAGAAAAAACGGCCCCGTTTTTCAACGGAGCCGTTTCTCTTGAAAGCTCAATTCAAGCTGGATTACTTGATGATCGTGTCATCAAATCCCATCGGATTGGCTTTGAATTCGGCAGCCTTGAAGCTTTCCACGTGACCATCGGCCATACCGGCGTTGGCACGATCGCCACCGTGCATCAGGGAGATGCGGCCGGCGGTACCGATAGCGTTAAGCTGCTTGGCCTTGAGGCCGAAACCGAAATAGGTGTTGCTGGTCGCATCAGTGCCGGAAGACGCATCGGCGGAGATGACGGTGGCCGACGGATTTACCATCGAGCTCATCTGATATACGCCGTATTTCGTGGCACTCTCGGTCATTACCGCGCCGACATCGGTCAGCACGTTGGTGTTGTTGGAGTCAGCAGCAACCAGAGGAGCCGCCAACATGCCGTAGGTCGCCTCAG
>JAQVVK010000061.1 GCA_028698975.1 Victivallaceae bacterium | reverse complement strand
CATCATTACTCGAAGTGACGAGTACGGCGGTAGCCGCACGGAGGAACGGAGAGCGGGGGCTCCCCCAAAAGTACCCGAAGCCCGCGTAAGCGGGACCCGAGGCTCAAACGCCGAGGGTGGCAACTTTTGGGGGTAATATCGGCGGGCGTATGCTAAACAAAAAATTTTAAGCGAAGCGTCCAAAAAATTTTTAGCCCGCCGCGGCCTTGCTTACTCACAAAAACCTTGTTATAGACAAAACTTTTGATCCTATCTTCTCACAACGCCTTTTGTAAATGCTCTGCTCCGCAGCCGCGCAAGCGGCGTTAGGTCAAAAGACACTAATCGCGGTTCACCATCCACTTGCGTTGACGTGCCGCCTCATAAAGCAATATGGTTGTGGCGGTTGCGACATTGAGTGAATCGATTTTGCCCAGCATCGGGATCACCACCGGCAAATCGGAGTGTTTCATCCACAACTCGGTAAGCCCCGTCTGCTCGGTACCGACCACAATCGCCACCGCCTGCGTCATATCCACATCGGTATAAATCGTGTCGGTATGCGGAGTTGCCGCCAATATCTTGATGTTATTGGCTTTAAGCCAGTCAAATGCTTCCTGATTTTCCGCCTCGGCAAGCGGCACCGAAAACAAGGCTCCGGTACTGGCCCGGATCACGTTGGGATTGTAGATGTCAGTGCATTTGTTGCAGATGATGAATCCGTCCACCCCGGCGGCGTCGGCACTGCGCAGCATGGAGCCGAGGTTGCCCGGCTTCTCCACCGCCTCGGCCACCAGATAAAGCCCGCGAGGACGCACCGGCAGATCGGCCAAGGTATGACGCTTCATTTTTGCCACCGCGATCAACCCCTCGGGGCGTTCGCGATAGGCCATCTTTTCCAGCAGAAACGGCGCGACCTGACAGACCCGCGCCCCATCCCCGGCCAGCTTCTCCAGAAACGGCATCTCGTTTTCACCAAGAAACATTTCCGGCGCGAAAAAGGCTTCGACGATCTCCATACCGTATTCGCGGGCGCGGGTTAGCTCCCGATACCCCTCCAGCACGGTGAGTTTTTCTTTTTCACGCGGACGGCGGTCGCGCAGTTTTATCACATGCTTGACCGCTTCGTTTTGGCTGCTGGTTATCGTGGTGAATTCCATATAATCACTCTCACTTCTGTTTTTTCTCCGCACGCAGACGATCCCAATAGGCGATGCGGCGCGAAATCTCACGCTCAAAACCGCGCTCCACCGGGCGGTAAAAACGCTGTCGAGCCATTTTTTCGGGGAAGTAATTCTGACCGGAGAACCCCTCCGGCGTATCATGATCGTAACAATAACCGTCGCCGTAACCGATCTCTTTCATGAGTTTGGTCGGCGCATTGAGAATATGAGCCGGCGGCATGAGCGAACTGAATTCTTTGGCCGCCCGCTGCGCCGCCCCCCATGCCTTGTAGGCACTGTTTGACTTGGGCGCGCTGCCCAGATAGATCACCAGCTCGGCTATCACCAGATCGCCCTCCGGCGAACCCAGCCGCTCATAGGTGGTCTGGGCCGCCGTCGCCATCACCAGCGCGTTGGGATCGGCCAACCCGACGTCCTCGGAGGCAAAGCGGGTCAGCCGCCGCAGGATGTAAAGCGGGTCTTCGCCCCCGGCCAGCATGCGGGCCGCCCAATACAAGGCGGCGTCGGTATCCGAGCCGCGCAACGATTTATGCAGTGCGCTTATCAGATTGTAATGCCCCTCGCGATCCTTGTCATAGATCGGGGCGCGCTGCTGTACGAGTTTGAGCGTCGCCGCAGCGTCGAGGATTTCCCCCGGCTTGACCAAATCGTACAAACTCTCGATAAGGTTTAGCATATACCGCCCGTCGCCGTCGGCCAACTCGATCACCGCGTCAAGCGCGGCGGCGTCGATCGGCAGCGGCCGACCGGTGACCGCTTCGGCACGATGCGATATTTTGGCCAGTGCGTCGTGATCCAATGAGTTCATCACAAACACCTTGCAGCGGCTTAAAAGCGCGCTGTTCAGCTCAAATGATGGATTTTCGGTGGTCGCGCCCACCAATACTACCGTACCGTTTTCGACATAGGGCAAAAAACCATCCTGCTGCGCCCGGTTGAATCGGTGGATCTCGTCGATAAAAAGCAAAGTGCCTTCACCGTATTCACGCCGTTTCTTGGCTTCGTCAAAAGCCTTGCGCAAATCGGCAATGCCGCAAAACACCGCAGACAATGCGACAAAGTTCATATTGCCGGCATTGGCCAGCAGCCGGGCCAGCGTGGTCTTGCCGCACCCGGGCGGCCCCCAGAGGATGAAACTCGACAACCGGCCGGAATCGAGCATGCGCCGCAGCGGAGCCGCTTCGCCGAGCAGGTGATCCTGCCCGTAAATCTCGGCAATCGAGCCGGGGCGCATCCGGTCGGCCAGCGGTCGAGCCGCGGTGTCGGCAAACAAACTTTCCTGAATCGGCATCGTCATTCCTCCGTAAATGAAAATGTACACTCGCAACCGGGCAATTTCAAGCGCACTTGCTTGATTTAGCAGCACATTGCCGTTATAGTAATAAGTAGTAACATGTGCCAATAAGGATGTAAAAATGAATTTTGTTTTTTTGATCGGAGGCGTATTCACTGGAGCGGTTGCGGTGTTTCTGCTTCTGCGCGGCCGCGAGCAAAAACTGCGCGGCGAACTCGTGCTTGCGGAAAAGGAGAAAACCATGCTCGCCGAATCCCACGCCCGGGAGACCGCCGCCCGCGCCGAGGCATTCGCCGCTGAGCGACGCGCACTCAAGGAGAACGCATCCGAACTCGCCCGGCGTTTCGACACCGAGCGTGCCGATCAGGAGAAGAACTGGAAAGTCAAGGCCGATCTTCTGCGCGAAGAATTCAAGAACCTCTCCGAAAAACTGTTGACCGAAAAAAGCGGTTCGCTGCAAAAGAACAACCGCGAACAGATGGAAGCGATCATCACGCCGCTGCAACAGCGCATAACCGAATTCAAGACCGCGTTTGAGGAGGTAAAAACCAAAAACGTCGAGCTCGGAGCCACATTGCGTTCGCAGTTTGAGAAGATGCTGGAAGCCACCAAAAAGATCGGCACCGAGGCCGACAATCTCGCCGCCGCGCTCAAGGGCAACAACAAAACCCAGGGCAACTGGGGCGAGATGATTTTGGAAGAGATCCTGCGCAATTCCGGTCTGCGTCGCGGTGTGCATTACGAGTGTCAGGCCACCTTGCGCGACGAATCCGGGGCCGCGCTCACCAACGAACTCAATTCAAAAATGCGTCCCGACGTTGTCGTGCATTATCCGGACGGAGCCGACGTCATCATAGACAGCAAGGTGAGTTTGGCCGCCTACACCGATTATATGAATGCCGAAACCGACGACGCGCGCGCCGAAGCTCTCGCCCGTCATGTGCGAAGTGTGCGTTCGCATGTTGACGAACTGGTCCGCAAAAATTATTCGGCTTATGTAAAAAAGAGCGACCGCGAGGCGGTGGACTTCGTCATCATGTTCATCCCCAACGAAGCTCCGCACCAGCTGGCGATGATGGCCGACCCCGGTCTGTGGCGCGAAGCGTTTGACCGCAAGGTGCTTATCGTAAGCCCGGTCAACCTGATGGCTTTGCTTCAGATTATCCAGATCGCCTGGACCAGAGCCGATCAGGAGCGCAATCAGGCCGAAATATTGAAGACCGCTTCAATGCTTTTGGAGCGACTTTATGCTTTTTATGACGATTTCGACAAGATCGGCACTCAACTTGACGCGGTGCGTGATTCATACGTCAAGGCCGGCGACAAGCTCAAGGGCGGCGCAGGCAAACACAGCATTGTCGGCCCCGGCGAAAAACTGCGCCAACTCGGGGTGCGTATGAAACGGGAAAAGAGTCTGCCGGAGCGTTTACGCCCCGCCAACGTTGAAACCGACGACGAGACGACCTCGTTACCATTTGATGGAGAAGATAATGAATGATTTTTTGATGGTATCGCTCCGCGAAAATCCGGCAGAATTGGAAACGTTTCTTGAGGTCTTTACTTCGCACTGGGGCAATGCGCCGGTTTACCGCAACTGCCTCTCCGCCTGCTTAAAAAGTACGGCCCCGCTGCCGCAGTGGTATATAATGCGCACCTAAGCCGGCAAGACCGTCGGCTGCGTCGGGTTGATAACCAACGACTTCGTCAGCCGCATGGACATCTGGCCGTATATCTGCGCGCTTTACATCGAAGAACCGTTTCGCGGCCACGCGCTCGGCGCACGCCTGCTCGACCATGCGCGAACCGAAGCGGCGCGGCTCGGGTTCAACGCGGCCTATCTTTGCACCGATCACATCGGCTATTACGAGAAATACGGCTTTGAATACATCGGTCAGGGGTTTCACCCGTGGGGCGAATCGTCGCGGTTATATCGCACCCCCTGCCCGACGGCATAAAAAAAACCCGGCCTCCGCAAAGGCCGGGCGAATAAAGCTGGAGCGATCACTTTACCAGCGAACATGGTCCTCCGACGCAGCCGCCCTCGCAACTCATACCCTCGATGAAGTTACCCGGCAGTTTTCCTGCGGCATAGAGAGCCAGCATCTTGGCGGTCTTGGCGTCTATGCCGTTAAAGAACTTGCCGTTGACCTTGGGCAGATCGTCGCCGCATAATTCGCTCAATATCGCGTCGGTGACGCCGCAACTCTTGGCGAAATTGCGCGCCGTGGCAATGGCCGGTCTCGGCAGTTTCCACTCGGGCTGGCTCATGATGTCGATGCCGGAACCGGCCAGCAATGCGCCCAATTCCTCGAAATTCATCACCATATCGACATTTTCCGCCGACAACGCCTCGTGGCGTTTGGCGATGCAGGGGCCGACAAACACGGTCAGGGCATCAGGGTATTTCTCTTTGGCCAGCTTACCCGCATACTTCATGGGGCTGGGGGTGTCGGAGACGCAGGGTATCAACTGCGGCACATGTTTCTTGATAAGTTCGACAAAGGCGGTGCAGCAAGATGTTGTCATCAGCCGGTCGCCGCGTTTCATGCGCTCGATGAATTCGTGCGCTTCGTGTTCGGTGGTAAGTTCCGCGCCCAGAGCGACTTCGATCACGTCGTGGAACCCGGCCGCCTTGACCGCCGAAAACAGCTTCTCGATACCGCCGGGGAACTGAAACTGCGCCGACGGCGCGATCATCGCCACAAGTTTGCGCCCTGCGCCGAGCGCACGCAACACCCGCACCAGCTCGGAACGCTCCATGACCGCGCCAAACGGGCACTTGGCAAAACACTTGCCGCAGAAAATACATTTATCAAAGTCGATGTCGGCCACCCCGAATTCATTTTTGCGGATGGCTCCGGTCGGGCAAGCGTCCTCGCACGGTACTTTGGTCTTGATGATTGCATTAAACGGACACACTTGCAGACACTTGCCGCATTTGATGCACTTGGAGTAATCGATCCAGGCATGCTGATCGATCACCGAAATCGCGCCGCGCGGACAAGCGTAAACGCAGGGACGGGCAAAACAGCCGCGACAATTTTCCGTTACCGCCACCCGGCTCGACGGGCAACCCGCGCACCCGGCTCCGCAAACGGTGATCGGCGGCTCCGGCGAACAGTCTTCGGCCTCGGCTTCCTCGTAATATTCTTTGAGCGGTTTGGTCTCATCGGTCTCGCGCTTGGGGTCGAAACCAAGCAATGCCATCAATCGGTACTTGAGCACCGCGCGGTCATGATATATGCAGCAACGCGTCGCCGGAGAATTCTGCGGCCGCAACTGTACCGGGATACGGTCGATGTTGTCCGCCAGTGTACCGGCCCGGAACTCGCGAACCAACCGGATCATGAGTTCGCGCCGCATTCTCTCCGCGCCGTTACTCATTGTCGCCACCGCCGTTGAGCCGTTTGCGAAGTTCGTCGCACACCATTTCCACCGTGGCGTTGCCGATCAGCTTGCCGTCGATACGCACAAAGGGCGAGTGACCCAGATTTTCATTAAGACAGGCATTCATACAGGCCAGCCCGGTCACTTCGACGTGTCCGTCAAGATCGGGCGGCATATTGGTGGCCAGCTGCATTATCTCGGCCGCCCCCAGCATAAAACAGGTCGTGCCGCAACAGATTTCAAGTTTGATCTTTTCCGCCATATTGACTCCTAAATATATTGTATTGTTACCTTTTTACGGTATTCGTTGATAAGCAAGTCTTTAAGTTTCTTGACAATATTGCGCCGAATTTCCAGATCGACCGGCAGCGACGGGTCTTGATGGGCTTCGTTGACCTTGGTGCCGACGATGAATTCAATAACATCGCTCTCGTCGAAACGATCGAGTATCTTATGCGCCGCCAAAGGCGCGTCCTCCAGCGAATGACTTTCCAGCAGCGCGGCCACCCGGGTCAAGGTAAGTATGCCCTCGGTCACCATGCCCACACCGGCCATCTCTCCCGGCGGAGGCAGTCCGCCGGCATACTTGACCTGCGCGAGATCGATCTCCACCCGCGTATGCAGTTCGCGCTGAATGATATTGGAAGTCGTACCACCGCAAATAATCACCGTGTAGTCACGGTCGGCGGCCATCGCCGCAAACTTGGCGTCGTCTTCCTTGTGAAAAGGCGGGCCGGTTATGACCCGGAGTTTTCGCGGATTTCGCAAGTAGATCACCGCGCAACTGGTATCATCGACGCAGCGGCGGCCTTTGTTTATGGATAATGCGTTAAACGCTATTGTGCGGGAGAGTTCGCGAGCCGAAATATCCGGCGTGTCCTCGATGAGTTTGCGGGCGAACTCCATGCACCCCTCGCGCCGCCAGCCGAACTTGCAGTGCGGCTGCCCCAGCCCCGCCTGTGTCACCCCGTCGGAACAGAAGATCAACCGGTCGCCCAGCGTCATCTGAAGCTCGGAAACCGTCATTTCGCGGTCGGGCCAGTTCTTCGACACGAGGGTGCGCCGCGAAAACGGCGGTATTTCCCGGGTGCCGCGCAGCTGAATATAACCCGGATTGCCCATTTCGATCACCCTGGTTCGCCCCGAACCGGCCAGCATATCCACAATCGTAAACGTGGCATAACTGATCTTGCGCACCTCGCAGACCGGCAGCGAATCCATGATGGTTTCGGCCGACTGAAGAATGTCGGCGTCGGAGTGCATGAACTTCAACGCCATCGTGGTGGTCATATTGGCCAGCAGATTTGCCTTGATGCCGCTGCCGAGACCGTCGGAAAGCACCGCGATGTGACGGTTTTCGCTTTCGTCACGCTCCCACTGAAAATCATCGCCGCAGGCGGACTGACCGTCTTTGGTGATCTGACAGCACTCCATTTCAACAAAAGGCGACGAATTCATTTGTCCTGCTCTGGGTTGTTTTCGGCCGGTTTGGAATAGGCTCCGGCCACTTCGTTGAGCAGAATCTCGGTATCAGCCATGTGTTCGCCGAGACAGCGGGCGATCTTCTGCACAGTCATAACGTTTTTGCGAATGACCTCCCGCGCCTTTTCGGCGACCTGCTCGCGCTGAAGTTCGCTTCTTGTCACGTCCTGCACCACCGCTCCGGCGGTCTGCCCGGGCGTGATCGAAAATACACTGATGTTGAAAATCCGGTCGCCGCTGGTCTGGTTGAACCTTTCCAGCTCGCCGCCGTTGGCCATGACCGACTCGACAAGATCGGTGAAATCCACCAGCGTCGAAAGGATCGCGCCGTTGAGATTGCCGCAAGCATCGTACGTCCGGAGGGTTTCCTCGCCGCACAGCTCCGCAAAATGGCGGTTGCACTCGGTCACCCGCAACTCGGAATTGACCAGCACCACCCCGACCGGGATGTACTTGATGAGCGCGGTACTGGTCTTTTCTGAAATCTTACGCAGATACGACAGGCACATCGACGACTCCGCCTTGCCGTCAAGTTTGGCGCGGGCGAATTCGCGGCAGGTGTTATACCCGCAGCCGCCGCAATTAAGCTCGTCGGCCACCGAAAACTTGCCCACCGAGGCCAGCGCGGCCCGTATGTCGCTTTCGGTTATGGTGGAGGGCACCACCGGCCGGGAGTAATGAAGTTCGCTTGCGTCGATCGTAACCTCGCGACCCAGACTGCTGCGCGTGCTCCCGACCGCGACGGTATTCATCACCACATCGATCGACGACGAGCCGTGCGGCATGGCCGGGCCGTTGACACAACCGCCCGGACAAGCCAGAGCTTCGATAAAAAGTTTGCCGCCGCCTCTGCGTATATCGTCGGCGTTGACCCGCCCCAAAAGCCGGGTCAATTCCGAAATACCCGAAACCGCAATATAGCGGGTATCGCCGGAAACATCGCGCAAGGTGTCGTTCATCCCTCCCTCAAGCGAATAACACCTCCCCTCCTCCGCCGGCACCGGCACCACCGGCTCCGACTCCAACGCGCCGAGATCGACATGGGCACTTTCAAGCCAGTCGGTCAAAACCGGGAATGTGAGCGCAAGCGCAAGATCGCCCGGCTTGCGGTCGGCTTCAAGTTTCTTGGCGGCGCAGGGACCGATAAAGACCACCTTTGCGTCATTGCCGTATTTCTGATGCAGCAGCCGCGAATGGGCGATCACCGGCGAAGTCACCGGCACGATCGCGCTCAACCACTCGGGGTGATACTTGGCAATGAAATCCACCGCCGACGGGCAGGCGCTTGAAATATACACTCCGGGCGGAGCGGTTTGGAGAAAACGGCCGGTTTCCGCGCTGACGATCTGCGCGCCGAGCGCAGTCTCGCCCACCCCGGCAAAGCCGAGCCGTTTCAGCCCGGCCGCCAGCGCACCTAGCGAAACACCCTTGAAACAGCCGATCCAACTGGGTGCGATCGACGCATAAAGTTTCTTTCCCTCGGAAAGCAGAAACTGGGCGCGGGCGAGGTCGGAGCGGATCTTCTTGGCGTGAGCCGGGCAGACCCGCACGCATTCGCCGCAACTCACGCACAACTCCGGAATCACCGCGGCGCGGGCATTGACAATGCGGATCGCCTTGCAGGAGCAATGGCGCACGCATTTGTAGCAGTCCTGACATTCGTTAGGCGTAGTGTAGATCGGAAAATCGGCGTTCATTTCGGCAACTCCCCGGATTTATCAGGGAACAGTCCTTTTAGCAAATCCAGCATGACCCCTTTTGATACATTGGTATGGACTTCGCCATCGATGACCACCATCGGGCCGTCGGCACAGCGGCCGAGGCAAAGACAGCCCTCGAGTTCGACATCCACATCATCCTTCAACCCATGTTCCTCAAGGAATTTTTCGACCGCGGCAACGTTTTGGTCGTTGCCGCGGGCGAAGCATGAGCTGCCGATACAGATTTTGATTTTAGGCTTTTTCATGATGGAAATAACTATAACCGTTCCTTTTCAGGTTTTCAAGTCTATTTGCCGTAATATGCGTGCAAATACATCTCCTTGATCTCGCTGATGAGCGGATAACGCGGGTTGGCTCCGGTGCACTGATCGTCAAACGCCATTTCCGAGAGATTGTCCACCTGAGCGAGGAATTCCTTCTCCGGCACCCCGGCGTCCTTGATGGAGGCGGGTATGCCCAACCGTTCCTTGAGCTGTTCGACCGCGGCGATCAAGTGCTCGACCTTTTCGTCCTCGGTCTTGCCGCCGAGGTTGAGGAAGTCGGCGAGATTCGAGTAACGCTCCAGCGCGTCCGGGCATTTGTACTGCGAGAACGTACCCTGCTTGGTCGGCTTGCGCGTCGCGTTGAAGCGGATCACCTCGGTGATAAGCAGCGCATTGGCCAAACCGTGCGGCACATGAAACGCCGCGCCCAGCTTGTGCGCCATCGAGTGGCAGACGCCGAGAAACGCATTGGCAAAGGCCATGCCGGCGATGGTCGAGGCGTGGTGTATCTTCTCGCGCGCTTTCTCGTCGGTGAGTCCGTTTTCGTAGGCGGCAGGCAGATATTTGAACACCAGCCTTGCCGCCTCGCGGGCAAGCCCGTTGGTGTATTCGGACGCAAGTATGGAAACCCGCGCCTCAAGCGCATGCACCAGCGCGTCGATACCGGAGTAAGCGGTCAGTTTCTTGGGCATCTTCATGACCAGTTGGGTATCGATGATGGCCATATCCGGGGTGAGTTCGTAGTCGGCCAGCGGGTATTTCACGCCGGTCTTTTCGTCGGTGATGACCGCGAACGGAGTCACCTCGCTGCCGGTGCCGGAGGTGGTGGGTATCGCCACAAGAGTGGCTTTGGCCCCCAGCTTCGGGAACTTGAACACCCGCTTGCGGATATCCATGAAACGCAGAGCGATGTCTTCGAAATGCACTTCCGGGTGTTCGTACATCAGCCACATGATCTTGGCCGCGTCCATCGGCGAACCGCCGCCGATGGCGATAATGGTGTCGGGGCGGAAAGAATTCATGCGGTCAACGCCGCGGCGGGCGCACTCCAGCGTCGGGTCGGGGGTGACTTCGGTAAAAATCTCCACCGTTATGCCGACCTCTTCGAGGGTCTTAATCGCGCCGGCCAGCACACCGCTGTCGTACAGGAAACGGTCGGTGACGATAAAGGCGCGTTTGCGCTCGTCGTCGGCCAGGTCGCGCAAAGCCTCGCGGAGGCAGCCATACTTGAAATAGATTTTGGGAGGCACGCGAAACCACAGCATATTATCTCTCCGTTTGGCGATAGTCTTGATGTTCAGCAAGTGTTTGGGAGCGACGTTTTGGCTCACCGAATTGCCGCCCCAGCTGCCGCAGCCGAGGGTGAGCGACGGATCAAGTTTGAAGTTGAATACGTCGCCGATCGCGCCCTGGCTGGACGGCATGTTGATCAGGGTGCGGGCGGTATTCATGCGTTTGCCGAATTCGGAAATGCGGTCGCGGTTGTTGGGGTTGGTGTAAAGCACGCTGGTATGGCCGAGGCCGCCGTAATTGAGCAGAGCTTCGGCGTTGTCGAGCGCGGCGGCGAAATCCTTCATCTTGTAGAGAGCCAGCACCGGAGAAAGTTTTTCGCGGCTGAACGGGTGGTCGAGGCCGACCCCCTTGGTCTCGGCGATCAGCACTTTGGCGTCGTCGGGCACGGTGATCCCGGCCATTTTGGCAATATCCCCGGCACTCTGGCCGACGATCTTGGCATTGAGTTTGCCGTCGATCTGGATGAATTCGCCGAGTTTTTTGGCGTCTTTGGCGTTGAGAATACAGGCGCCGCGCTTGATAAATTCGTCTTTGACCGCATCGTAGATGGATTCGACCACGGTAACCGACTGCTCCGAAGCGCAGATCATGCCGTTGTCAAAGGTCTTGCTTTGCAGAACCGAGCTGACCGCCATTTGAATATCGCAGGTCTCATCCATAATGACCGGGGTGTTGCCCGCGCCGACGCCGACCGCCGGGGTACCGCTCGAATAGGCCGCCTTGACCATGCCCGGCCCGCCGGTGGCGAGAATAAGGC
>JAQVVK010000222.1 GCA_028698975.1 Victivallaceae bacterium | reverse complement strand
GAACACTTGGAAAACCGTGCATCAATGCCTTGAAATGCTGGTAAATCATGTGAGCCGCAACGGCAATCTTCTTATGAACGTCGGCCCGACTTCACGCGGTTATCTTGACTATCGTGCGCTTGACCGGCTGGCCGGTTACGCCGAGTGGATGAAATACAACAGCCGTTCGATTTACGGCTGCTGCGCCGCGCCGGCTGAATTTACCGCTCCCGCCGATTGCCGCTATACCTACAACCCGGAAACCAAACGGCTTTATCTGCACATCTTCTCGTGGCCGTTTAAGCATCTCCAGCTGGACAATCTGGCCGGCCGGGTTAAGTATGCTCAATTTCTGCATGACGGCAGCGAAGTGCTTTTCCGCGACGGCAGCGACACCAACGTCAACGCCGTGCTTAATTCCACGCCGCGCCGCAATGCATTGATCTTTGAACTGCCGGTAATTCAGCCGCATACCGAGCTGCCGGTGATTGAAATTATCCTCAAATAACCATAGGAGGTTTTTATGAGCAATATGCCGAAAATCGGAATCAGACCCACCATCGACGGTCGCCGCAAAGGTATTCGCGAATCGCTCGAAGTCCAGACCATGAACATGGCGAAGGCCGCTGCCAAGCTCATCGAAGCCAATCTGCGCCACGCCAACGGCGAAAAGGTCAAGTGCGTGATCGCCGACACGACTATCGGCGGCGTTGCCGAAGCTGCCGCCTGCGCCGAGAAATTCAAACTCGCCAACGTCGGCGCGTCACTTACGGTGTCGCCGTGCTGGTGTTACGGCTCGGAAACCATGGATATGGACCCGCTGATCCCCAAAGCGGTGTGGGGATTCAACGGCACAGAGCGGCCCGGAGCCGTCTATCTGGCCGCTGTACTGGCGGCTCATGCGCAAAAGGGGCTGCCCGCATTCGGCATTTACGGCCGTGACGTACAGCCTGCCGACGCTAAAACCGTGCCTGCCGACGTGCAGGACAAAATTCTGCGTTTTGCCCGTGCCGCCATCGCGGTGGCCGATATGAGGGGCAAAAGTTATCTTTCCATCGGCAGCGTGGCAATGGGCATTGCCGGGTCTATGGTCAACCCCGACTTCTTTGAGGAGTACCTCGGCATGCGTTGCGAGTCGGTCGATTCGTCGGAGATCATCCGCCGGGTCAACGAGGGTATCTATGACCCCGAAGAATACAAAAAAGCTCTGGCTTGGACGCTTAAAAACTGTAAACAAAACAAAGATATCTACAACGGCCGCAAGGGTCTTTCCGCCGACCGCCAGCGCGAGATATGGGAATTTGTGGTCAAGATGACCATGATCGGCCGCGACCTTTTGGCGGGCAATCCGCGCCTTGCCGAGATGGGATTCATCGAAGAATCCTGCGGTCACAACGCCATCGCCGGCGGATTTCAGGGGCAGCGGCAGTGGACTGACTTCATGCCCAACGGCGACTTCATGGAAACCATGCTCAACACGTCGTTTGACTGGAACGGCATTCGTGCTCCGTATGTGCTCGCCACCGAAAACGACTGCTGCAACGGTGTGGCCATGTTGCTCGCGCATCTGTTGACCTGTACTGCGTCGGGCTTCTCCGACGTGCGCACTTATTGGAGTCCCGAGGCGATCAAGGCCGCCACCGGCAAGAATGTCGATGTGCCCGGACTCATACACCTCATCAACTCCGGCGCGACCACACTTGACGCCACCGGCAAGCAGAAACGCGACGGAAAACCGGCGATGAAACCTTTCTGGGAAATCACCGAGGAAGAAGCTGCCGCGTGTGCCAAGGCGGTTGAATGGACACCGGCCAACCTCGGTTACTTCCGTGGCGGCGGGTTCTCGAGTCGTTTTCTTACCGAGGGAGGCATGCCGCTGACCATGATCCGGCTCAATATGGTCAAAGGGCTGGGCCCGATGCTTCAGATTGCCGAAGGCTCTACCGCATCGTTGCCGCCGGCCGTCAACAAGATACTTGACGAGCGCACTGATCCGGGTTGGCCGACCACTTGGTTTGTGCCTCGGCTCACCGGCAAGGGGGCGTTTAAGGACGTATACAGCGTGATGGCCAACTGGGGAGCCAACCACGGTGCGTTCAGTTACGGTCACATTGGCAAGGATTTGATAACGTTGGCGGCGATGTTGCGTATACCCGTAGCGATGCACAACGTCGATGACGACGATATTTTCCGGCCGGCGATGTGGAACGCATTTGGCATGGACAAAGAGGGAGCCGATTACCGCGCTTGCGCTGCGCTCGGCCCGAACTATCGCTGAATAACCGCCGTACTTTCCTTTCCCCGTGAAAGGAAAGTAGGCAAAGGAAAGCGGGGCTCTCGGCGCGTGCGCTTTTGCGTACCGCAAAAGCTAACTTGCGCCGCCGGGGGGAATCCCCCGGTCCCCCTGCCAACGCCTTGTAAATGCTCTGCACAGCAGCCGAGGCAAGCTCTGTTATAAAAGATACTTGACATTTGCGCAAACCATGTTAATGTTGACTATTGGGTATCGCAAGGATGATAGTCATCTGCATAGATCAAGTCTGCCAAGACTTTAAACCGGCCAGCCGGGGGGTGATGTCCCCGGGCGATACTCAGCATCAGTTAGCATCCGGGCGGACGCGGTTGTGTCTTGCCCGGTTTTCTTTGCCCGCCGCGCCCGGCAGGCCTTCGGCGTCGCGTTCGACGGCGGGAATTTTTTCAATATCTTGCGTTTTACCTCTTGATTTTTGCGCAAATTGCGTTATGTTGATAGTGACCAATCGGGATAGGTGATCGTCATCTGCACAGGTCGTCGGTCGAGACGTTAAACAGGCATACCGGGGGTGATGTCCCGGACGTTTGGTCAATTGATATCCGG
>JAQVVK010000060.1 GCA_028698975.1 Victivallaceae bacterium | reverse complement strand
TCCCGGCCGCGGAACGCGCCGCCGATTTGGAACAGGCGTGGCTCGACCCGGAAGTCGATCTCATCTGGTGTTCGCGCGGCGGCGACTGGTCGGAAAAACTCCTGCCGCTGCTCGACTGGAAAAAACTCCACCGCACCAAGCATCATTTGGCGCAGAGAGCCAAATTCAAGCCGCTTCCCGGAATCCGGCACAAACCGTATGTAATGAAACAGGCCGCTGTCAAAGATCTGCCACATACATAGATCGTCTGGCGGCAGCGAACGCAGCGAAACATTGGTAAGATAGGCCGAGGCGACCGGCACTCCGGCCGGACTGGCCTCGGAAACCGCCTCCTTCAGGCGATTGAGCGGGAAACGCCCCTCCCGGAAGCCGCACGGCCGCACGGCGAACTCCACCAGCAGAGCCGGCACCCCGTCGGGCGGAGCTTTTCTCCGCAGAAAAAAGTTGCGCGCCCCGTCGGCCACCACCTTGAAATCGGCATCGGCTCCGGCGGAAACGGCTCCATTGGCCGAACCGCATTCGTAAAGAATGCCGCGCAACATGCGGGCGAGTTCCTCGCGCTGATTGCGCAACGCCCGCTGCAAAATCGTCTGCATTTCGGCGGCGCGGTAAGCCGGGCGGCTCGACGCCTCGACGGTACGCAGATAAAGCACCCCGGTGCGCAGTTCGTCGTCAATCGATGTTGTGGCGACGTGCGGCAGCAGCTTAAACGGATTGACCACCAGCACCGCATACCTTTTGCCGTCCACGACCGGCCGCTCGACACCGATGTCGATCGGCGGGTCCACACAGCGGTTGATAAACGTGATGATGGCTGACGGGTCAAACGAACGGCATTCGACTTCGCTCAATCCCTTGCGCAGCACCGGCCGGCCGGCGGCGTCTTCGGCGACGCCGATCACCACACAGCCGCCGCGGGTGTTGGCCATGGCGACACAGTGACGCACGATCTTGGCTTTGGCGGCACGCGACATCTCGCCCCAATTCATCGGGGCCTTGTAATCGAGCACGTCGGACTCGACGCCGCGATTTATCAGCTCGGCGAAATCAATGTCAAGCAGAGAGTTCATCAATCAACGGCGTCTTCCGAATAGATAAAGTGCTGGCAGTTGTCGCAATGAGTGACCGCGCCCCGCTTGATGTTGGTGAGAGCCTGCGGCGTGACGCGCATGTGGCAGTTGCCGCAAATGCCGTTGGCGTCGACCGCCACCAGAGGCATGCCGCTGTTTTTGCCGTTAAGCAAATGGGTGTAGCTGGAGAGCATTTCGCCGTCGATCTCGCAGACATAGGAGGGCCGCTCGGCCTTGAGCTTCTCGACTTCGGAGCGAACCTCCTTGGCGAACTCGGCCAACTCGTCAAATTCAGCGTGGGCGGCCTTGGCGACAGCCTCGTTTTCAAGACGGACTTTGCGGTAAGCCTTTTTGCCCTCCTCGAAACGGTCGAGGTTCTCAAGCACGACATTCTCAAGCTGGCTGATCTTGGATTTATTCAAAGCAATATTGTTGAGCATCGCCTGATATTCGGTATTCTTCTTGACCAGAGCCGACTGCTGCTCCAATTTGCGGCTTTCGGCATTGAGTTTCTCGATCTCGGCTTCGGCGGCTTTGGCGGCGCGCTCAAACTGGCGGGCGGCTTCGGCGGAGGCGGAGGTTTCGGAGACGGCCTTGTCACGGCGCGCTTTGAGCGCGGCCATCTCCTTGGGAATGGACGCGAGCCGGGTCTCAAGGTCGCGCAATCTCATGTCGCACGCCTGAAGCGCGGACAATACTTTGATCCATCTTACAGCCATATCAAACCTCCCGTGATTTTGTGACACATATCAACCCGGTCAATCCCCTGCGCCGCCGGCTCCGGCAACCTGCACGCAAACCCCGGCGACTCAAAACAACTCCGTGTGATCCTGAAGCGGCTTCAGCCCCAGCTTCTCCCACGCTTTCGGCGTAGCCACCCGTCCTTTGGGGGTGCGCACCAAAAATCCGCGCTGGATCAGGAAAGGCTCGTAAACGTCCTCAATCGAAGACTCCTCCTCGCCCACTGACACTGCGATATTCTTTATACCCACCGGGCCGCCGTGGAAGTTGCTCACAATGACTTCAAGAAGCCGCAAGTCCATCTCGTCCAGGCCGTCGCTGTCGATCTGAAGCATCGCCAACGCCTCCGACGCGACGCGGCCGGTCACGATTGAATCGGCTCTCACCTGCGCGTAATCGCGCGCCCGGCGCAAAAGGTTGTTGGCGATACGCGGAGTGCCGCGGCAGCGGCCGGCGATCTCGGCCGCGCCCTCGTCGTCAATATCGATATTGAGTATGCCGGCCGACCGCTTCAAAATCCGGGCAAGGCTCGCCGTATCATAATAGTCGAGGCGGATGTTGAGGCCGAAACGCGAACGAAGCGGAGCCGAGATCATCCCCTGCCGCGTCGTCGCCCCGATCAGGGTAAAATGGGGCACGCTCAAACGCACGCTTCGCGCCCCCGCCCCCTGCTCCAGCATGATGTCTATGAAGAAATCCTCCATCGCGCTGTACAAATACTCCTCGACCGTGGTGTTTAGCCGGTGTATCTCGTCGATAAAGAGTACATCGCCCGGCTCCAGCGCGGTAAGCAGCCCGGCCAGATCGCCTGGTTTCTCGATCGCGGGGCCGCTCGAACTCTTTAAGTTGGTCCCGCGCTCATTGGCGATGATGTAGGCCAATGTCGTCTTGCCCAGCCCCGGAGGCCCGCACAAAAGAATATGGTCAAGTGCCTCGTCGCGGGCTTGGGCGGCCCGCACAAAAAGCTCCAACTGCTCCTTGACTTTTTCCTGACCGGGGAAATCGGCAAACTTCGGCGGCCTCAGGCTGACCTCTTTTGCCGGATCGCGCCGGTTCAGCGTCGATGTGATGAATCGCTCCATATTTTTCGAAATTCAACTTGTTTTTTAGTCGAGAGGGTGTAATTTAACTTCATACTCTTAAAGATAACCCGAAAAAACGGAAAATACCAGTCTCCAACGGTAAAAAACGAAAGGATTTTGTCGATGTTCGATCTCAAAAAGGCCCAACTTGCCGCCAACACCATCAGAATGCTTTCCGCCGAGGCCATTCAGAAGGCCAAATCCGGCCACCCCGGCATGCCGCTCGGCTGCGCCGACTACGCACTGACGCTCTGGTATAAATACCTGCGCCACAACCCGAAGAACCCGTCTTGGCTGGGGCGTGACCGCTTTGTGCTGTCGGCCGGTCACGGTTCGATGCTCGAGTACTCGCTGCTGCACCTTTTCGGCTACGGACTTTCGATCGACGACGTGAAGAACTTCCGCCAGTGGGAAAGCCTGACCCCGGGACACCCGGAATTCGGGCACACCGCCGGAGTTGACATCACCACCGGGCCGCTGGGCAGCGGTTTTGCTTCGGCGGTCGGCATGGCCGTTGCCGGACGCTATTTCGCCGCCCGCACCGGGCTGGACGCCGCCGGATTGATGCCGGGCAAGATCTTCGTCATCTCCGGCGACGGCTGCATGATGGAGGGTTGCACCAGCGAAGCGGCTTCTCTGGCCGGTCACCTAAAACTTGACGATCTGGTCGTATTCTACGACGACAACTCGATCACCATCGAGGGACAGACCAATCTCGCGTTCAGCGAAGACGTCGGTGCGCGTTTCGCCGCCTACAACTGGCGGGTGCTGCGCATTGCCGACGCCAACGACATCGCCCAGTGCGACGCGGCGTTGGCCGAAGCCGTCAAGTCCGACGGCCGCCCGACTCTCATCATCGGCAAGACCAGTATCGGATTCGGCGCGCCCAACAAGCAGGGCAAAGCCTGTGCTCACGGCGAACCGCTCGGTCCGGACGAAGTCGAGGCGCTGCGCACCAATCTCGGCATGCCCAAAGAGGAATTTGCCGTGCTGCCGGAAGTCCGTGAATTTCTCGACGCCCGCGTGACCGAGCTGGTCGCCGCCGCCGCCGAGTGGGACAAGAGCTATCAGGCGTTTCTCGACGCCGACCCGGCGCGCGCCGCCAAGGTGCTGGCCTACACCAATCGCACGGTGCCCGCCGATCTCCGCGATCAGTTGCTCAAGGCGGCTCCGCTCGACAAGCCGGTGGCCAGCCGCGCAAGTTCCGGCGCGATACTTCAGAAGGCCGCCGAATTGGTGCCTGCCCTGATCGGCGGAGCCGCCGACCTCGCGCCCTCGACCAAGACCAACCTTAAAAACGAAACCGACTTCACCGCCGAAAATCGCGCCGGGCGCAATCTGCACTTTGGCATCCGCGAGCTGGCGATGGGATTGGCCGGCAACGGCATGGCATTGGCGGGTACGGCGATACCGTACACCTCGACGTTCTTTGTCTTTTCCGACTACATGAAGCCGGCGATCCGGCTGGCCGCCCTGATGAAACTGCATGAGATATATGTGTTTACGCATGATTCATTTTATGTTGGCGAGGACGGCCCGACCCATGAGCCGATCGAGCAGCTGGCCATGCTGCGGTCGATCCCGGGCCTCACGGTGATACGTCCGGCCGAGGCGCACGAAGTGGCCGATGCCTGGGCGGTCGCCCTGCAAACGCCGGGGCCGGTGGTGCTGGCACTCACCCGTCAGGATCTGCCGCCCTACGATGAAAAAACGGCGGCGGCGGTCGATGTCGCCCGCGGCGCATACGTCATAAGCGATGACGAAGATTTCAACATCATCCTCATCGCCACCGGTTCGGAAGTCAATCTCGCGCTCGAAACAGCCAAGCTGCTGCGCGAAAACGGCGGAGTCGGGGTGCGGGTGGTTTCGATGCCGTCGCAGGAACTTTTCCTCGCTCAGGATCAGGATTATCAGGAAGAGGTGCTTCCGTCGGATTGCCCGTTCCGCGTCACCATCGAGGCGGGCAGCACATTCGGCTGGCATCGTTTTGCCGGAAGCGACGGTCTCTGCATCGGGCTGGATCACTTTGGGGCATCGGCTCCTTACAAGGTGCTGGCGCGTGAGTTCGGATTCACGCCGGAAGCGATTCTCTCGGACATTGAGGCGTTCTATTCCTGCGAGGACGACGATTGCGGTTGTGAAGACGGCGATTGCGGCTGCGAAGACGGCGACTGCGGCTGCGGCTGCCACAAGGAATAATCTGCTCTAATTAGCATCCGACAAAAAAACCGGCAGGGCTTGACCTTGCCGGTTTTTATTTTTGAAGCGCGTCGGTCAACCCGACTAAATAGCCGAAATCCCGTTATTGCCGCACTCCCACTAGCACAATTCGCGCCAGTGCCGCAAAATCCCAACGCCACGCCCCAACTTGACGTCAGCAATTAACCTCGCGGAATCCCGCCGGCGTGCATTTATAGACCGATTTGAAAACTTTAATGAAGTATCCGACATCGGCAAATCCGCATTGCGCCGCAATTTCCTTGACCGTTAGCCGCGTGGTTTGCAGCAGCCGGATCGCCATGCGCATTTTGAGCTCGACCACGAATTGATGCGGCGTTTTTCCCTCCGCCTCTAAAAAACGACGCGAGAAATGCCAGCGACTGTAACCGACCGCCTCGGCCAGTTCCGCCACATCCAGCGGGTGGATGATGTTGCTCAAACAATATTGGTGAATTATCTTCAGAAATTCCTCGTTTTTATTGTCCGGGTTAAAAGATGGCTCCGAAAGCAGTGTCATGATAAATTCATAAGCGACGGCACTGGCTTTGTAGCGGTTGTTTAGCATGCCTCGGCCCGCGGCCCACAGTATCTTCTCGGCAAACATAACCGATTTCGCATCACTGTCATAATGGATCAGCGAACCGTCGCGCCGGCGCAATTCACGGGCAAGCCGGACTTGTTCGGCTCCGTTGGTGGTTACGAAAATGAACTCCCAGGAGTCCGCATCGTCCGGGAAGTAATAGCAATGATCTTCCGGCACGATCAACAGCATTGCGTTGCCTTGGTCAACCCGTTCTTCCGTCTTGCCCAGACGCATTATGCCGTGACCGGACAAGGTGTATTGCCAGATTACAAATTCACGGTTTCCGCGCAACAATCCATCCCAGCTGTAATGATCGCCCGCCTTGATTTTCTGATGCCCGCAATTAAGGAGCATGGAGTGAAGCGGGGTGGTGCGCTCCGGAAAGAACGTGGTTATGACATGGTCATGCAAATAAGAATAATGTTTCACTCTTTTTACCTCATTATTACTTTTAATATAATGTAATTGAACTTGATTTACAAATTATAATTAAAAAAAACACAGCACGAATTTACCATTAAAAGCCGTTTTTTCCTATTTACTTTTTGAAAAAATCAACTATCTTAAATGTAGAAACGCCAAACTTGACCAAAGGAGATTCTGATTATGACCAAGATCGTTTTTATGGGTGCAGGAAGCACGGTGTTTGCCCGCAATATAATCGGAGACTGCATGTGTCGCGACATGCTTAAGGATTCCGAGTTCGTGCTATATGACATTGACGGCGAACGTCTCAAGGAGTCTGAATATATCCTCAACGTCATCAACAAAAACATCAATAATGGGCGCGCAACCATAAAAACCGCGCTCGGAGTTGAAAACCGGCGAAAAGCATTGAGCGGAGCCGATTTCATCGTCAACGCCATTCAGGTTGGCGGATACGATCCCTCGACAATTATCGACTTTGAGATCCCGAAAAAATTCGGGCTGCGTCAAACAATAGCTGATACCCTCGGCATTGGTGGGATTTTTCGCGCTTTGCGCACCATACCGGTATTGCTTGACTTTGCCGGAGATATTGAAAAGGTGGCCCCCAACGCCTGGTTTTTGAACTACTCCAATCCCATGGCCATGCTTACCGGTGCATTATTGCAGGGGACATCGGTAAAAACCGTCGGGTTGTGCCACTCGGTTCAATCCTGCGTGCGGACGCTGCTGGAAACTCTTGGTGAAGACTTTTCCGATGAGCGTTTGGCCAGGATTCATTCCCGCATTGCCGGGATCAACCATATGGCGTGGCTTCTTTCGATTGAGGAAAACGGCAAAGACCTTTACCCTGAATTGAAGAAAATCGCCGCAGTCAAGATAAAACAGTGGCGCAAAGCTGACAAAAAAGATAAATCCGGCAATATGATACGGATTGAAATGATGCTGCGTTTCGGCTACTTTGTCACCGAATCAAGTGAACACAATGCGGAATATCTCCCATATTGGATAAAAAGCAACTATCCCAAACTGATTGACGAGTGGAATATTCCGCTTGATGAATATCCGCGCCGCTGTATCGAACAAATCAAAAGCTGGAAAAAGCAGTACGCTGAACTTCATAAGGATCCTGATCTCGGCCATACGCTTTCACTGGAATATGGTTCCGGCATCATCGACTCGATTGTCTCCAACAAGCCATTCCAGATCGGCGGAAACGTTATGAATAGCGGTCTGATTCCAAATCTGCCGTCAAATGCGGTGGTTGAAGTTCCCTGTCTGGTAGACGGTTCCGGGGTGCAAGGCACATTTGTCGGGAACCTGCCGGAGCAGTGTGCCGCGCTTAACCGCACCAATATCAATGTTCAACTGCTGACCATTGAGGCGGCATTGACCGGCAAAAAGGAGCGAATTTATCAGGCGGCCATGCTTGATCCGCACACGGCGGCGGAGTTGTCGATTGATGACATTGTGAAAATGTGCGACGAATTGATTAAAGCACATGGTTCGATGCTGCCGAAATACCGTTGATGTTTTCTTGCAATGTTGAGCGGCAACACGCAGTTGGAGCTTGGCATACGATCATGTATATGGCAAGCATTTGCCGCGGCAAATCGCCAAAACATGGCTTGCCGATGTCTGCGAGGCGGTTGCCGCCGGGCGCACAGGCGGGGCGGCTTAACGCCACCTGCTATTTATCCCGGCTGCGGTGCAGAGCATGGGCAAGGCGCTGGCATGATTTGCCGTTACAACAGTCGATTATGCAAAATCCTATTTTGAGAGGGCTTTTAGGAAACCCAAGCGACGTGTACTCAAGTACGCGTCGGCCTTGTTGCCTCATCCAAATAGAAACATCGACTTTTACATAATCGACTACAACAGCGTCAACACCATGATGAAATGAAGCATCGTGCCAAGCATGACAAATAAATGCCACAACGTATGACTGTATTGACGCTCATTCAAAAAGAAAATAATCCCAATCGTATATGCGAGTCCACCCGCAAACATACAGAAAATACCAGCCGATGTCATCCCGGTCAACAATGCCTTCATGCAGGCGATTCCACCCCAGCCCATCGCAAGATAAAGATAAAGCGAGAGCCCCCCGCACTCCTTCATCGTAAAACATTTGACCACAATGCCAAACGCCGCAGTGACCCATAAACCGATCAAAATGCCCCAGCCGAGCATACCCCCCACCGTCAGAGCCAAAAGCGGAGTGTATGTGCCTGCGATCAACAGATAAATCGAACAATAATCAAGCCTCCGCAGAAACAATTTCCAACGATCATCACATGCTATGTGATATGCCGTCGAAAAAATGTACATGGCAAGAAGCGTCACCGCATAGACCAAAACGGAAATCACCGTCCTCGCTCCAAGTCCGTAAGCAAATACACATAAAATCGGAATTGCCGCCAATGCAGCGCAAATCCCAAATCCATGCGTAGCGGCGTTAGCCACCTCCTCGCGACGCGAATAAAAATTTATCACCCGTTCGCCATCCTGAAATGATGCATCAATATTCATGCTTTCGCCCCGCAAGTTGTATTTTCAGACCATTTTCGGGTGCGTGTCTGAATGAAATTTATAATGGCATTTTGTGCGTCATGCCCGCTCCCGGAAATCTCGATCGGTTCGCCAAACTCAATATATATTTCATTCTTGGGATGTACCGGGCCGCATTCGCGGATCAGTTTCCCGAATGTCATAAAATCCGTTTTCAAAGCGAATGGAATGACTCTCACACCACACTTTTTAGCGAGTTTTACCGCAATGGTATTGAAGTTTTCCGGCCGAAATTCGGCAAAGCGCGAGGCTTCCGGAAATATCAGCACAGACTTCCCCGCCTCAAGGCGTTTTGCGCCTTCCGTCATAATGATCTTGAAATCTTCGCGTGGATTGACTTGCCGCACGCCGATAGCGTTGATCCCGCGCATGGCTTGGCGCATGAACGGCACCGAAAACAAGCCCTGTTTGATGACAAAAGTATAATCCATGCGCGGAGAAATTACCGCATTGAGCAAAATCGTCTCAATCGCGCTCATATGATTTCCCGCAATTACGAAAGGGCCGGCCTCGCGTGAGAGATTTTCCATGCCGCTAACGTGGATTTGCCCGCCGCATCGTTCGATTATATCAGCGTTGACACGGCAGAAAAGTGCTTGGTGCCGTCGTTCGAAAAGCCCTTTTTGAGCACAGCGACCGATCCGGTAGAAATTATAATAGATACGGAAATAAAAATTCAGCCGGGATCCCCATGTGAGCTTGGTCAGCCAATCCCGACGGTCACCGGATGTGTCGTAGGAATTCCCGCTAAAAACAGGAATCATGCGTTCTCTGTTATTCATGTTGTCATTATTATGAAAAACGGAAACACGATAACGTATTTCCGTTTTTCAATAACTTAACGCATATTACCAGCGGTTTCCGCCGCGATTGCCACCGAATCCGCCCTGGGAGGGACGATCCTCTTTGGGACGAGCTTCGTTGACTTTAAGATTGCGGTCGCCGAGCTGCGAACCATCAAGACCGGCCATTGCGGCCTTTGCTTCATCATTGTTGCTCATTTCGACGAAGCCGAAGCCTTTGGAGCGACCGGTGTCGCGATCATTGATGATGTTTGCCGAATCAACGGTCCCATATTCTGAGAACGCATGGTTGAGTTCGGATTCGGTGGTCGAGAACGACAGATTTCCCACATACATCTTCATAGTGGATTTCCTTTCGCGGTTTTGCCGCATAATTCAAGCGGGACAAACTGATCATGTTTGCGGTCTGAGATTCGCCGGAAAGGGATGGGAAGCCATTTGCTTCTTCAAGACTGACAAGAAAATGAGTCAAACAAAAACAGCTTTCGCTGTTCTACACAATTTGCGTATCCGTATCGGAGCATTCTGTTTATCCGATTTTGACCCGATGATCAAAGCGGCTGAAGTGATCCGACTGCTACTGTTGAATACTATATCCCCAATATCAGCTAATTACAAATCGTTTTACCAAAATAACCCAAAACATTCAAATGAAGGCCATCTGATAATATCTGACGGAGCATTCTGCAACCCATTGCCGTTGCAACAGTACAACAAATAAAAAATGGATGGTTGTTTTGAGGTGGACTTGGTGGGTAAAAGGCAACAAAAAAGCCGTATAAAATCTGCGACAACGCAATAATGTTTTGCGCAGTGGCGCGATGCGAAGTCGCGTTTTGCAGAGGAGGAGCGAAGGAGCGCACTAATAGTGCGTGACTGAGAATTCGACGACTCGCAAGGCGCGAATTCGTCCGTGACACAAAGCAAAAAAAATGGTGGAGGTTGTTTTTATTATTTTGAACTTTTTCTCTCAGCCTCAAACGGGTTGTAAAAAGTAAAATAGCATAGGTGTAAACAAAATTCCGAAATTTATCGCAATGGCATTTTGAGCGTCAAAATGCCCCCCAGAGAAAGGAATCACCATTAATCGCAAATACGCTATTGCGTAAAATCGGACTTGAGATACCAGCCGGGACGCAAACCATTGTTCCGCGCTTTACGGAGGGTGTTTTTATTCATCAGGCCGCCTGTTTCACTCTTCTATAGCCGTGAAGCAGACCGCCGAGGAATGATATTTCTTGAATCTCCCCGTCATCGTCTTGCGGATAGGGTTTGATCATTTTACCATCCAATGCGGAGGTCGGACGGTAGCGGTTCCAGTATTCCAGAAATTCATTGACGGCGAGCCGGATCTGCTCCCGTGTCGAGAAGATGATCTTGTCCAAACATTCCGTTTTCAGAGCGCGGATGAAATTTTCACAACGCGAGTTCATCATCGGGCAGAACGGCGGTAGCCGTTTTATGGTCACTCCGATGGATTCAAAGATAGAGTCGAAGCGCCGGTTGAACAGGGTATCGCGGTCGTGGATCAGATATTTTTTGCCGAGCAGGAACCCGTCCCACATGTCGCACATGTTCCGGGCGATCTGCGTTGTCCAGTTGCTGTCGGGATTATGGGCAATGCCGCCAAGGCGGACTTCCCGACTCTCGATATCCATGAAAAACAGCAGATGCTCCCGAACCAGTTCGTGTTCCGTCACCCGTTCGACTGTGGCGAAGTCCGTGGCGGCAGTGACATATTGCTGGGTTTCAATGAACTGCTGCCAGTCGCCGCGCTTCCTGCGTTCAGGATCAGGAATGATGCCGTGGTCGTTCAAAATCTTCCGAATGGTAGTTGCGGAGACATCGTAGCCAAGATATTTCATCGTCCCGGCGATGCGGTCATAGCCCCAATCGGGATTCCGTTCGTTGAATAACAGCACCTTCTCGATGATTTCCG
>JAQVVK010000059.1 GCA_028698975.1 Victivallaceae bacterium | reverse complement strand
CAAGCTCAACGAGATGCGGGAGGAGTTGACCGAGTTGAGCAGCGAAGTGTCGGCGTTGCGCAGCGAACCGGGGGCGGTTGAGAAGGTCGCCCGCGAAAAGTTTGGCATGGTGGCCGACGGAGAAACCGTAATTAGGTATAAAACACCGGAAAAATCGATAAAATAAGCAAATATTTTCGGTTGTGGTGTTGAAAAAGCTGATGTAGTTTTCTATATTAAGTAATGGCATTCTTCCAGTTCAAAAAAAGGGGACGGGCTGTGAAAAAGAACTTTTTGGTGTCGGGCGGCGTTGCCGCGGTCGGATTTGCTGTATTCGGCGGGCTTTTGACGGTTGGCGGCTGTGCCGGCACCGTGATGGGCGAGCGTCAGTTTGTACCGGCCAATGAGAAAACCGGGTTGGAACAGTTTTCCGGGTCGGATTCGGCTCCCGCGGTCGTCGAAAAAGAAGCCGTGAAGCCGGAGACTTCCGCGAAAGAGGAGATCGCTCCGGCTCCGAAGAAGAGCACTGGCGGAGCTTATGAGACCTTTGATTTCAAAAAAAGCAGCGGCGTCGCCACTGAAACCGTTGCCGCCGATGGTGTGTATGTGGTGAAATCCGGTGATACGCTGGGTCGCATCGCTCACACGCACGGGCTCAAACTCGCCGAGCTTATGAAGCTCAACAATATGACCGCCAACGATGCCAAGCGTCTGCGGGTCGGTCAGAAACTGGCGGTTTCCAGCAAGGGTGCCGCCGTGGTGAGCAAGTCGGCCAAGAGCGTCAAATCGGCAAAAGCCGTCAAGTCGGCCAAGTCGGGCAAAATTGAAACTCCGTCGCTTACCGCTTCGGTAAATGACGATGGCACTTATACGGTCAAACGCGGCGACAGCATACCGGTTATCGCCCGTAAGCTGGGGGTGCGCGCCTCCGAACTTCAAGCGGCCAACGACCTGTCCGACGCCGCGACCCGTCATTTGCAGATCGGTCAGAAGCTGAAGGTGCCGGGCAAGAGCGCGGCGAGCGATACCGCTGCGGTAAAACCGGTTGAAGTCGCTCCGGCTGCGGGGGTTGACTCCGCGGTGGCTCCGGCTGCGGGGGTTGCTCCGGTTGGCGATGCTGCTGCTCCGGCTGGAGATGCCGTAGCCGCTCCGGCCGGCGATGCGGCTGCCGCTCCGGCAACTGGAAGCGAAGTGGTGACCGGCCAGACCGATCTTGAGGTTCAGACCTCCGATACGACGGCTGCCGCGGTTGCCGCTCGTCACAACATGAGCGAAGAAGCGTTTCGCAAGCTCAATCCGACGATCCCGGCTTCCGGCGAGATCAAAAAGGACGAAATCATTTTCGTGCCTGCCAAATGATGGATTGAAAATCAAAATTCAACGCGGATTAACCATCCGCGTTTTTTGTTTAGCCGGTTTGAGTGATCGCCGGATTTATTGAGGAGATTGAAAATGGCTGTTCTTGGAACTGCGCTTACCCCGTCCCGTGTAAAAGTTATGATGCTCGGAGCCGGTGAACTCGGCAAAGAGGTGGTTATCGAGATGATGCGGCTCGGCGTCGAAGTTGTCGCGGTGGATCGTTATGAAAACGCTCCCGGCATGCAGGTCGCGCATCGCTCGGTTTGCATCAATATGCTTGATGGAGCCGCGTTGCGCCGGGTAATCGAGCAGGAAAAACCCGATTTTATCGTGCCGGAAGTCGAGGCGATAGCCACTCCTACACTGTTGGAGCTGGAAAAAGAGGGTTTCAATGTGATCCCGACCGCGCAAGCTGCGTTTTTGACCATGAACCGCGAAGGGATCCGCCGTCTGGCCGCCGAGGAGCTTAAGCTGCCGACCTCAAAATATCGTTTTGCCGCGACCCGTGAAGAATTTGACGCCGCAGTGGCCGAGATCGGCATTCCCTGCGTGGTCAAGCCGATCATGAGTTCGTCCGGGCACGGTCAGAGTACGATCAAATCCGCCGCCGACATTGACAAGGCGTGGCATATCGCTCAGGAGGGCGGACGCGCAGGAGCCGGCAAGGTGATCGTCGAGGCTTTTGTCGATTTCGATTACGAAATCACGCTGCTCACGGTGCGCCATGTCGGCGGCACGTCGTTTTTAGAGCCGATCGGCCACCATCAGGTTGACGGCGATTATCAGGAGTCGTGGCAGCCGCAGGCGATGTCTTTTGAGGCCAGACGCAAGGCCGAGGAAATCGCCGGCAAGATCACCGGAGCTTTGGGCGGTCGCGGTATTTTCGGGGTGGAGATGTTCATCAAGGGAAACAACGTCATTTTCAGCGAAGTTTCGCCGCGCCCGCACGACACCGGCATGGTGACCATGATTTCGCAGGATCTTTCTGAATTTGCCCTGCATGCCAGAGCGATTTTGGGTTTGCCGATACCGAATATCGCGTTTCACGGGCCGTCCGCCTCCAAGGCGGTCGTCGCCTGGGGCGACAGCGACGGCGTGAGCTTCGGAAATCTGGAAAACGTACTGGCCGAGCCGGATACCACGATGCGTATTTTTGGCAAAGGGCCGGTGCGCGGTCATCGCCGGGTTGGGGTGCTGCTGGCCAGAGCTGAATCCACCAACGTTGCGTTGAAAAAGGTTTTCCGCATGGCTGAGAAGTTGGATGTAAAACTCTAAGTCTGGTTTGATGCTCTATTACCCCTGGAGTTCTCACTCCGGGGCTTTTTTTTGCATTTTGGGGCGCGGAATGTATTAAAAACAAACAAAAAAGGCATTAAAACGCGTTTTTTCTTGTAGAATGAGCGTTTCTGTGGTATATTATGGCCAACTGGGGATATAATGTTATGCGTTTACATAGGACAGACGAACGCTCCCGGCAAGAGGAGCTTATGGATTTGCTGCTTAGTCGCGCCGACGGCAGAAGCCGGACACAGGTACAGCGCAAATTACGCCATTGGAGAATCGCGGTTAACAGTGCTTATGTGATAAAGCGCTTTTTTGATGTGACGTCCACTCTGCTGTTTTTGATACTGATTTCGCCATTTCTGCTGGTAGTGGCGATTTGGGTGAAGCTGGATTCTCCCGGGCCTCTGATCTATCGTCAGGTGCGGGTCGGCAAAGACGGTAAACACTTCAACTTTTATAAATTCCGGTCGATGTATATTGACGCCGACAAACGACGCGCCGATTTGCTGAAAAAAAATGAATCGGCGGACGGCGTTATTTTCAAGATGAAAAACGATCCGCGCATTACCCGCTCCGGGCGTTTTTTGCGGCGGTTCAGCATTGATGAGCTGCCGCAGTTGTTCAACGTGCTGATCGGTGACATGAGTTTGGTCGGGCCGCGCCCGCCGCTCCCGGCAGAGGTGGCTCAATACTCGCTGGAGGATCGCAAACGTCTTCATGTGATCCCGGGTATAACTTGCATCTGGCAGGTTTCCGGCCGCAGCGACATCCCGTTCAAGGAACAGGTCGAGCTGGATAAGGATTATATAAGCAGCCAATCGGTGTGGCGCGATTTTTTGATTTTGTTGAAGACCATCCCGGCCGTTTTGACCGGCAAGGGAGCCTACTGACATGAAGTGTATAATCAGCTGTCCAGCCGCGGCCGCCGCCTGGGTCGGCCAGTATTTTTACGGTATGCCGCGCTATCTGCTTCCGATCTGCAACAAACCGTATCTTGAATATCTGATAGATTTCTGCAAACTAAACAATATCAGTGACATCAAAATTATTTCAGATGACGCCGATCCGCAAATCGAGCGTCATTTCGGCGATGGTTCCACGTTCGGCGTGTCGCTCTCCTATGCGGCCTCGACCAACCTGCGACCCGGTGAACTCATGGCTCACCACTTCGGGGCGATCGCCCACGATGATCTGCTGATGATATCGGGCATGTTCTGGCTCAAATATGATGTGCGTGACTTTAAGCCGCTTGAGACGCCGCCCGATGTGATGATGTCCTCCGCCAATGGAGAGGTGATGCTCATCGGCCGCAATTTCAACGACACCACGCCGGGTGAATTTCGCGCCGAAGTGCCGGAGTTGCCGCTGGAGTTGACGCAACTTGCCTCGATTCAGGATTTTTACGCCATATCAATGCGGCTGGTCAATGGCGAACTGGTCAAATTTTCCGTGCACAGTTACAAAAATGTCGACCATGTTTATATGGGGCAAAATATCGCGCTGGATAATTCCGCCGACATTATCCCCCCAGTGGTTATTGATGATGTGGTGCAGGTTAGTTCCGGAGCTCATATCGGGCCGGCGGCGATTATCGGAGGCAATTCATTTATTGACTCCGATTCAGCCATCCGCGAGACCGTCATCATGGGCAACAGTTATATCGGAAGCAACCTCGAACTTATCGGAAAAATCGTCTATCGCAACATGGTGATCGACCCGAAAAGCGGGATCACGCTCGACATTGTTGATGATTTTTTGCTGGCACAGGTTATTGACACCGAGCACAAGGGATGTGATTTTATTCAGCGTCTCGGCGCGTTTCTGCTGTGGATGGCGCAGATAAGCCCATTTTTGCTGCTGCGTCCGTTTGTGCGCATCGCCTGCGACCCGGTCACCTGTTTTCTTGGATGCAATGAAGAACGCAATATCAAGCTCAAGCTTTATATAAAGCCGGCAAACAGTCTGGCTTCAAGGCTGTTCAAAAAACTCAGCCTCGACCGTTTTCATCTGCTGGGCATGGTCATGCGCGGGCGTTTGAGGCTGGTCGGCAACTTGCTGCTGGCGGTTACCCCGGCCAACCGGAAGGTCTTGGAGCAGTTTCCCGACTATGCCCCGGGACTTTTTTCGTACAGCGAGATGCTCGACCATGCCAATGACCCGATGCAGCGCGAAATGGACGAGCTGTTTTACGTTTACCATGAGACGGTGGGCTTAAATTGCCGCATAATCATCAAGACTTTGCTCCGTAACCTGATGAAGGCTACCGGCTGATGCGGGGCTGTCGGCACGACTCCCCGCTTCTTGAGCGGGAGATCGACGAGATCGCAGCCGCCGTCTCTCGTGCGGTTGATGACATGCCGTGTCACGGCGGAGCGAAACTTGCCGCGATAGTGCTTGGCGGCGGATACGGCCGCAGCGAGGGAGGCATACTGCGGCTGCCGGATGGCGGGGAACGCCTTTACAACGACCTTGATCTGTTTGTCTTTGTCGACAATCACATGTCGGCCGGAGCTGCCCGTATTTGGCGCGAAGAACTTGATCGACTTGGGGCCGCGTTGTCTCAAGAGCATCATGTTGAAGTGGAGTTCGGGCCGTTGACCCGCCTTGGAGACCTCAAAAAACTCTCCGCCACGCTGATGTATCAGGAGTTGCGGCTGGGCTGGCGGCCGGTATGGGGTGACTGTGCCGCCGTGATCGCGATGATCCGCCCAATCCCGTTGAACCGGCTGCCCAAGTCGGAGGGGCTGCGATTGCTGCTCAATCGCGGAGCTGGGCTGCTCATGTCGCAGCAAAAACTTGAATCCGTGCATTTTGACCGCGAGGCGGCGGATTTCGTCAACCGCAATCAAAACAAGGCGGCGCAAGCGGTCGGTGATGCTTTTTTGATTGCCCGGGGTGGTTATTTGCAGCATGGGCCGGAGCGGTTGAACGCGCTTGAGCATGAACCCGATTTTTCGGAAACGGCTTTGATCTCGTACCGGGCGGCACTTGAATTTAAATATGCTCCGTCGGCCGAGCCGCCGCCGCGTGAAGTGTTGGCCGCCCGTCAGAAAGTTGTCGTCAATGAATTGCTTGACGAATTCGCTGATTTCCTTGCGCATGGCGGTGGTCGTTATGACGGGACTTTCTTGAACCGGCTGCGTGATTTGGCAAAATCAATACTGTTCTTTCGATTTTTTGACATAAAACATCTGTTTTTTACCACACGTTTAAGATTGAGTGGAATTTTAATTGAAAAATTAGTTGAAAAAAATTCTGATACAACGTATATTATAAAAAAATTGGATCGGTCATACCGCCGGCTGGTGGAAAAATCCGGCAGTTTAACCACGGAGCGGTTTATCGCCTTATGGCAACGCATGAATTGATAAAAAGCTTATGATACTGGATAGCGAAAATACCGGCCGCTCTGCCGCAGCCGTGGAGACCGCCTCCGATGGCGGCGGTCTTGCGATCGGTCATTTCTCCTTGAATATACTCAAACGCGATCATCGACTTTGGGTATTTGCACTCATTGCCCGCTGGAAGTACATTGTTGCAATCCCGGCCGGAGTGGCCTTGTTTACCTTTATATATGTATATGCGTTTACCAAGCCGGTTTATACCAGCAGTTGCGCGTTGGTGCGCTACGAGGTGCAAAACTCCAGTAACAACGGTATGCCTGACGGGTATTCTCCGATTCAGATGGCGGTGATATTGAACATGATCATGTCCCGCAACAATCTCCAGCAGACTATCGACCGGCTGGGGTTGCATATGACGCCGGGGCAGTTGTTTGGGTGTTTGTCGATCAAGCAGGCCGCCAAACGGTCAAATTATATCTACATAACCGCCGAAACCGGCGACCCGGAGCTGTCGGCCAAAATCGCCAATACGCAGGCCAGTGTTTTTGTCGAGGACTATAAGTACGTGATCCGCAACAATCTGGTGGATATTCTCGATACGCTCGAAAACAATCGTTCCAGTCTGATAAGCGAGATCAATCTTGCGCAGACCCGCCGTAATGAGATGAGTGCCAAGCTGGGCATTGTGTCGGTCGAAAGCGAACTCGGGTTGCTGGGCAGCCAGATTGCCAGTCTGGAAAATTCGATGCAGATCGAAAACGCCAAACAGGATTCCTGCAAAAGCAAGCTGGCCAATGTGCGGGCAACACTGGAAGCCACCCCAAAAGAGGTGGAGATGTATTCCGAAGAAAACGTGGGGCGTGAGCGTGAATTTGAGGATAAAAAGTTGGAATTGGCTCGCTTGCGCCAGCAATACACCGAAGAAAACCCGATCATATTAAAGGCGTTGCAGCACATTGACGCACTCAAAGTAGAGATTGAACGCGACAAAAAAACGATGTCTCGGCAAAAAGTTGTGTTCGGCCGCAACCCGGTCTATACAAGTCTCCGTACCGAGATGCTCAAACTTGAGCTTGACATCGCCGGCGGCGAAAGTGCGCTCAAAGGATATGAGCAACGTCTGGCCGAGCTTCGCTCAAGACGGCTCGAAATGAACGAACTTCTGCCGAAATTCAAGTCGATCGATGAAAATATTGCCAACAAGAAATCCTTGCTTAACCGGATCGAAGCCAAGCGCAAGTCGCTCGAAATGTTTTTGGAACGCTCATTTTCCGATATAAGTATATATGAGAAGGCGATTGCCGCCGGCGGACCGACGCCGACCAAACGGCTTATCAAGACCGCCGGGGCCGGGGCTGCCACATTTGCATTAACGATTTTTGTGGTGCTGCTGCTGGAGCTGAAAAACCTGAAAATACGGTCGCGCGCTGATATTGAAAAGGCGCTGGATATACCGATGCTGGGGGCTATCCCGGAACTTAATTCGGAAAAACGGGCGGTGTTTTATAGTTCGCTCCTGGGTACTGTGACCAACGCGGAGGAGAAGTTGAGCGACACCAAGCAGCCGGTGATTATTTCGGTGGCTCCGCAGAGTCAGGACGATCTTAATCTTCAGCTTCAAAAGGATTTGCTTGAGCTGCTCGACGTGCGCAACCTCCGGGTGCTGGTGCTCAAGTTTGTGTCTGAGTGTCACGGCGATGACTGTACCCATCTGGCCAATGACTTTTTTTACGGCTTGACCGATGAGATGCCGAAGCCCAGCGACAAAGGAGAATTGTTTTTCCTGTTGGACGACATGGCATTTTTGTCTCCGCCTAATGTTGCGCGTCTGCGTCAGACTAAGTTGACTCACGCCGACTACAATATTGTGCTGATCGACCTGTTTGAACATGAATTGAACCAGCAGTTGTTTGTCGAAATATGCAAGTTTTCGGATATGACGGTTATCCCGGTGCGCTATGGCAAGACCGATAAATTTGAATTGCAGCGCATTTTGGTGCCGTTGCGGGAGAGTTCCGTCCGCAATGTTTGCGCGTTGATGGAAGAAGTGAACGTTAAAAATTACTCATTGGTGATTTGATGACGACAAAACTCAAAAATTCGCTCACCTTATTGATTGCGGCCGGCGCAATTTTGCTGGCCGGCGGTTGTACGGAGATTTTCGCACCAGTGTCGATACCGGCCGAAACGATGATATTGCCGACCGACAACAAACAGACCGAGGTGGATCGCACCGATCAGCTCAAAGCTCTTCAGAAACCGACGCCGGAAGATTATCGGATTACGGCCGAGGATCGCTTTACCGTCACGGTCTATGAGCACCCGGAGCTTGAGATCAAAAATACCGTTATTACTCCTGACGGCTATATCAGTCTGCCTTTGGCCGGGCCGGTGCGGGTTGGTGCCATGACGATCCCGGAGGCTACGGCGGCGTTGACGGAGGCGTTCAAAAAGTATTTGCGCAATCCGATCGTTTCCATGGTGCCGGAGCAGATACACGGCTATACTTTCACTATTATCGGCAAAATCAATAAGGCTGGTCGTTATAATATTGCCGGTATTACCCGGCTGACCGATGCGATCGCCATGGCCGGCGGATTGTCGGTGGGTATGTTCAATGGCGACACGTCGGAGTTGGCCGACCTTGACAACGCCATGCTGGTGCGTAACGGCGAAGTGTTGCCGGTAAATTTTGCCAAAGCCCTTGAACAGGGCGACACTTTGCACAATATACCGCTGGTCAATGGCGATTACATCTATATCCCGTCGCAGATGGGGACCATGGTGTTTGTCATTGGCGAAGTTTCCGGTGCGACCTATGTCGGGTTCAAGGAGGGCATGACTTTGGTCAAGGCGGTCATTTACGCTCACGGCATCACCAACGAGCACAGCGCATATGTCAATGTGATTCGCGGCGGACTGGTGCATCCGGTGCTGTACCGGGTCAATATCGACAATATTCTTAACGGGCGCACCATGGATTTCCCGCTGCAGGCCAACGACATCATCTATTTGCCGAAGCACGGCTTGGCGTCATGGAACGTTATCGTGCGGCAGATCGTGCCGACATTGCAGGGTTTGAATATGTTGGCGGGGCCGTTTGGCAGCCCGTCCGGCTACTTCAATGCAGACTGAAAAATGCTGAAAGCCCTGGTTTTTTGCTTCGCCTTTCTGGTGGTTGTGCCGATCGGGATTGCCTATGCCCGCAAAGGCGGGCGCAATCTTGACAACACCTTTTTTGCCATGGTTTTCTTTATCAGCTGTCCGATCGTGATACACATGGCCCCGTTGCCGGATTTTCGCGGCACTTCACGCGGGTTTGCCTTTTATCTGACCGATTTTCTGATGATGATGACGCTGGGCGGAATGTGGCTGAATTCGAAGATCAAAACCACGTTTTTCCCGCCGGGGTGGTTTTTTTACTGGATCTATTTCGGGTTGAGCTGCGTTTCGCTGCGCAACAGCGCATTGCCGCTGCCTTCATGGTTTGAAGTGCTTAAAATGGTCATGATGTATTTTTATTTTGTGACCGTTTACAACTATTTGGTTTGGAAAAAATCACTGTGGCCGCTGTTTTATATTATTTTAGCCATTGCGGTGCTGATGTTTGCCTTTGGCATTAAGCAGAAATATATTACAGGAGGCTACTATCAGATACCGAGCACGATGCCCCATCAGAACTCATTGGCTCTCTTTGCGTCGATGTTCGGCTGTGTCGTCACCGGCATCCTGTTCAACGAGTTGCAGACCCGACGCGACATCTGGCTGGGGCTTGCTGCATTGGCGTTTAACGCGGTGTTGGTCATCTTCACTCTTTCACGCGGCGGGCTGGCCTGTTTTTGCTTCGGCGTGATGCTTACGGTGGCGGTTTCTTTTTTGATCGGCGGATTTTCGGTACGCAAGTGGAGGTTGCTCGCTTTGCTTATTTTGGCCGGTTCGATACCGTTGTCGATTGCGGCTCCGCGCATCATACACCGTTTTCTGTTTGCGCCTACCGCCTCGAAAAGGACCCGGGTGGAAATGGCGTTGGCCGCCGTGCGAATGGCCAATGACAAGACTTGGGGCGTCGGACTCAACAATTTCAGCAGTAAATCCGGCCCGCAGTATGATTACAGTTATGAGCATTATCAGGATCAAACCAATCGCGCCGCCCTGGAAGATAAGCAAGGCGGTTTGGTCGAAACGATCTATCTCATGGTGGCGGCAGAGTGCGGCTGGATAACCATGGCTGCGTTGCTGCTTTGGCTTTTGAGTTTTTACTTGGCCAACATCCAAAACCTTTTCGCCTACCGGCATTTACCGGGGTTCGGCGTTGCCGCCGGTATTTTCGGCGGATTGAGTGCCAATTATATCCAGTCGACCATGGAGTGGGTACTCAAGCAATACCACAACTTCTATCAGTTAATGCTGATATTTGCGGTCATTTCAGTGATGACATATTTCCGAAAACGCCGCAAGGCGTCGCTCGGCCGCCGCCAGTGAGTCGAGCATGGCCTGACGGGGCGAGGCTGCGCGCAGTTTGAACTCCGTACGCTGTTTGAGCAGTTCGGCCGTGTATTTATGCAGGATGGCAAAGTCGCACTCGTCGGTGCTGCCGGCCACCGGCAGATCGAACTGATTCAAAAAGTTGGCGATCTTGCTGCCGCGAGCGATGCCGATTGCCGGTATCAGGTGATTCAGCCCGAGTATCATCAAATGCAGACGGCTGCTGATGATGAGGTCGCATTCTCCGGCGGCACGCTGTACTTCGTCCGGCTCGACGCCCTCGAACATCACGGTGCTCTCGGGGTGGCGGATCGACATGCGCAGATGCTCCAGCAGCCGACGGTCGGTGACCGGGTTCATCGGTATGAAGACCACCCGGCAGTTGGCAATCTCGATGAGATTATCAATGTAATCGGCAAATTCATGAAGTTGTTTCAAGGTGTTTTGCGCGGAAATACAGATGCCGACGGTGGCGCTTGCGAGCCCCGGCGACGGCAGGATCGAAGTTGGTGCGTCTTCCTGTATGATGGCGGAATCGGCTCCGTACGAGGCTTGCTTTATGCTGTCGGACTTCTGGACTTCCGCCAGGGACTCCTTGTCGCGCAGTATTACCAGATCGCACCCGCGGAGTGTCTGGACAATGCGCTTGCGCATAAGGGTCTCCCGGCGGCGTTCGAAGAAATCGACCAAGCCTAACTTTTGCGCGATCATGAGTCGTTTGCCGCCGAGCCGGAAAAAGGCCGGGTTCAGACGGTCGTTCATGCCGACGCCCCAGACAACGCAGCGAACCCCGGCTTTTTGCGCGTATTCGAGCAGTTCGCATGACAGCTGCGGATAATCTGATAAACCGGTTGCGCCGGCCCAGATGTAGAGGGCGAATCCGCGAATGAAATCCTCAAATTCGGTCGCCGGCCGGCTGTCCGGCGTAAAGCCGTACAGCGGTACGGTGTGGACATTCAGTTTCTTCGCGGTGATTTCCGGGGTTCCGGTCGATACGGTAA
>JAQVVK010000058.1 GCA_028698975.1 Victivallaceae bacterium | reverse complement strand
CCCTTGGCTTCCAGCCGGTAATAGTCGTGACTCGAACCGAGAGCCTTCGGGGTCACGGAGAGGAATAGATTGATGTTGTATCCGCTGGTCGGGTTGGTTATGCTGTTTCTGGTATCGCGGGTAAGGGAGAGCGACGGCTGGCTTACAAACTGGGGATCAAGTTGTCCGTCCGCCTCGAGGTAAGGCCTTATGCTGTGGGCGATGTCGGTGACGTTGACCCGCTCGAACTTGTAGCCGATCGTGGCCGAAGTGAAGTTGTCGAAGAATTTGCGGGAAAGCGAAGTACGGAATCCGACTCGATTTTCGTCCCAATTCTCATAGACCACCCGGTTCATATAAGCCGACGCCTCGAAGCGCAGCGGCAGATCAAAGAGCCACGGCTCCACGAAATCCACGTTGAACCCGGCGTTGTCGATACCGAGCACGCCCTGCACCCGGAACCTTTGACCGCCGCCGTAAAACCAGTTGCCCGGATCAAGTATGTCGAAGTTGTCGGTCGAAATTTCGGCCATACCGAACACGCTGTTGACGTCGGACGCGCCTGCTCCGAAGCGGAGCTTGTAGCGATCTTCCTTTTCCTTGACGTTAAACACCACATCCTTTTCGTCGAGCGCATCCGCCCCGACCGGCCGCGCCTCGACCTTGTCGAAATAGCCCATGCCCATCAGCCGCTGGCGACTTACTTCGATGCGGTTTTTATCGGCGGGGTCGCCCGGCTCGATCGCCAATTCGCGGCGAATGACCTTATCCTTGGTGTAGGTGTTGCCGGTAATCAGCACGTCGCGTACAAAGAACTTGCGCCCCTCGACGATCTCGAATTCAACATCGACGGTATGCGTATTGAAATCGGCGTTGCGGCGGGCATGGCAACTGATGTCCGAATAACCCAGCGTCTCGTAATTGGCGGTGATGCGGCGGGCGCTCTCCTGCTCCAGCGCGCTGGAAAACACCGCGCCCTCCGTCAAAAGTATCAACGGCATTATTTCGGATTCGGCAAAGGCGGCGTTGCCTTTGACCGTCACCTTGCCGACCTTGTACGGTTCGCCCTCGGTAAGTTTAAACGCCACATCCACATATTCGGGGTCGTCGGCCTGCCGCGTCACGGCAACGCTGTCGATCTTAAAGTCCAGATAGCCTTTTTCGTAATACTTTTCGCGCAGGCGCGCCCGGTCGAGATCAAGCTCGCGGCGGTCAAGCAGACCGCGATTGAGATAATCGTTGACAAACGGCAGCCAGTTCCAATAGCTGTACTGGTTGGCGACCGAACCGCGCAACTCGCGCTCCGTGTAGACGGTCGCGCCCTCAAAAGTGACCTTGTCGACCTTTTGCTTGAGTTTCTCGTCGACCTTGAAGACCAGATCGACCTCGGTTTCGTTGCGCGGCATGATTATCGGCGTCACCGTGGCCTCGGTGAACCCCTTTTTGCGATAAAATTCAAGCAGCTTGTCGCGGCTTTCGACATAATTGCGGTCTTTGAGCAGGCCGCCCTCGACCAATGTGATCTCCTTGCCCAGCTCAAACGCCTGATATTTGGCGTTGCCCTCAAAGCGGATCGAAACAATCCGCGGCTTGAGCCGCACCTTGAAGAGAATATTAACCTTGTCGCCCTGCGCGGCGTCCTCGGCCGCCACGTCGGCGAAGTTGCCGGTCGCGTAAAGCCGCTTGACATCCTCGTCGAGCGCACGCCGCGAAAACGTCACACCGGGCTGGAGCTGGATATTACCCAGAAGCAACTCCGGCTGAAGCGGATTGCCGCCCTTCTGGTCGAATTTCACCTCGCCTACCGTTGCGGCGGATGCCAACGCCGCCACGCAGCACAACAGCAATGCCGCCGCCGGCCCTGTCAATTTTCCGAACATTTTATTTTGTTCCCGTTTCTGGTTGTATATTCAAACCATAAATTACAGCGTCGCCCGCATAAAGGCAAATGCCGCGGCGAAAAAAAACGGATTTGCGTTGTTTTTTGCGTCAACCGCGGGCCGGGGGGCAGTCTTCTTCGCTGCGCGGAGAGGCCGCGACAAATTCCATTCGCGCCGGGAAAAACAGCAACTTCACCTCGCCGGTGCGTCCGTTACGATTCTTTTCGACGATCCACAGCGCCTCGACGCTCTGGTTTGAATTCTCCCCGACCGTCTTGGCGTCATCACGGTTGCGGTGCAGAAAAGACACAATATCGGCATCCTGCTCGATTGAACCGGATTCACGCAAATGCGCCAGCTTGGGCTTGGCCGACGCTCCGACCGTCTTGTCAACTTCGCGGTTGAGCTGAGCCAGCACCAATACCGGTATCTTAAGGTCTTTGGCCAGAGCTTTGATGCCGCCGGATATTTCGGCGACTTCCTGCTGACGATTGTCCTGCCGGCCGTCGGCGTGCATAAGCTGCAAATAGTCGATGACCACCACGTCGATGTTTTCTTTCATCTTGAGCCGGCGCACCTTGGCCCGAAGTTCGGCGATGCTCAAACCCGCGGTCTCGTCGATGAAGATCTTGGCTCCCTGAAACGCGCTCACCACCCGGGTGAGCCGATCCATGTCGCTATTGTTGAAGGTGCGGTTGCGAAACACCGACTCCGACACCCCCGCCTCGGTACAGAGCAGACGGCGCGAGATCTGCGCCGCAGTCATTTCCAAACTGAAGAATGCCACTTTCCGGGGGTGCGGCGTGCGGGTGGGCAGCGCGATGTTGGCGATCACGTTGAGCGCGAGACTGGTCTTGCCGATCGACGGGCGTGCCGCCAGCACAAACATTTCGCCCGGCTTCAGGCCGCCGGTATATTGATCGACCGGGGTGAAGCCGGTCGGTATGCCGACTTCGATACGGCCGTTGAGAATATCGTCAAGCGTGTGAAATTCCTGCTTGATCGAATCCTTTATCTCGACTATCGAATTGGATGCTTCTTCCGCCCGCACCTTGTAGATGTCGGTTTCGATCATCTCGACCAGATTGCCGGCCTCGGCCTCGGGGTCGTAACACTTGATGAGCGAATCCGAACAGACGTCGATCATGCGGCGGAGCATGTAATAATCTTTAAGGGTGCGACACCACGCCTCGATGTTGACCACCGTCGAGATCGCGCCGACCAGCTCGGCCAGGAAAACCTCGCCGCCGATCGCCTCAAGCCGCCCCTCCTGCTGGAGCTTGTTGGCCACCAGCACCAGATCGACCGACTTGCCGCGGTCGTGGTGCAGCTCGACAAGCGTGCGAAACAGCACCCGGTGGGTCTCGCTGTAAAACGCCTCCGGATCTTTAAGGATCATTTCGGCGGTGTCAATACAGAAATCCGGGTCGCGGAGCATGGCCGCCAGCACGGCGCGCTCCACCTGCAAATCATGCGGCTGCGCCCGGTCGGGTAAAATCCCCGCCGGGCGTAGACGTTCTTCTTTTGTTCTTTCCCAATCCATTCGAGAAAGCGGGGCGTCAGCCCCGGACCACCCAGACCTTGACCTTGGCGGTGACTTCGGCGTGGAGACGGATCTCCACCTCGAAGCTGCCCAGCGTCTTGATCGGGGGGTCAAGCTTGATGCGGTTGTGTTCGATCGAGTAGCCGAGCTTGGTCAATTCGTCGGCGATGTTGCGCGACGTGACCGAGCCAAAGAGCTGCTCGTCTTCGGTGGCCTGCATGGCCAGCGAAATCTCGACTTCGGCGAGCTTGGCGGCCAAAGCATTGGCATCGGCCAATTCCTTGGCGCGGCGTTCGGCGATCGCGACTTTGCGCGACTCGACCAGACGCAGCGTGCCGGCCGTGGCCTTGGCGGCCAAACCGCGCGGCAGCAGGTAGTTGCGGGCATAGCCCGGGGTGACATGCACTTCGTCGCCGGCCAAGCCGAGCTTTTCGACGTCATCGAGGAGAATCAGACTGATATGAGCCATTTTGTTTCTCCCTGTACTCAGTAAACCATTGCGACGATGCGGGCGCGCTTGACAGCGGCGGCGAGCATCTTCTGGTGATCCAGGCAGGTGCCGGTGATGCGGCGGGGCATGATTTTGCCCTTTTCAGTCTGGAACTTCATCAAAGTTTCGGCATCCTTGAAGTCGATATAATGAATCTTGGCTTCGCAGAAACGGCAGATTTTCGGCTTCGCCGGAGAACGGCGACGCCCTTGCTTCTTAACAGGTTGCATAATCTATTGTGACCTTTCGTTGTTTTATTTCGGTTCTTTGATATATGCTGTGACAAATCAAAACGGGATATCGTCTTCGGCTCCGCCCGGCCCCGCCGCGCCCGGATCGGGCAATGGCGGCATCGGCTGCGACTGCGGCGCACGCGGCATCGCGTTCGGCGCGCTGCCGAAACTCTGCTGGCGCGGCATCTGCTGCGGACGCGGCGGCTGGTAGGGGTTGCCGCCGCGATCGCCGCGGTACTGCCCCTGACCGGCATTGTCGCCGCCCTGAGCCTGACCGTCGCTGCGGCGGCTGATGAACTGCACCTGCTCGGCCACCACCCGCAGACGGGAGCGTTTGCCGCCGCCGTTGCGGTCTTCCCACTGGTCAAGCTGGAGACGTCCTTCGACCATTACCGACGAACCTTTTTCCAGATACTGCCGGCAATTTTCGGCGGATTTGCCCCAGACCACGATATCGACGAAACAGGTTTCGTCGGTTTCCTGACCGCTGCTTGTAGTGAACCGGCGGTTCATGGCCATACCGAATTCACAGACGGCAGCTCCGCTCGGCAAAGAGCGAAGATCAGGGTCGCGGGTCAGATTTCCCATCAAAAAGACTTTGTTCAATGAGGCTGCCATTTTTTCAACTCCCGGCGTTGGTTTTTGGTTTCAGACGGATCACCCGGAACTTACGATTTACTCCAACGCGGCCTTGATCACACCGGAGGGCGCATCGGCCGGCCGGTCGTTGATCACGATCATGTTGCGGAGCACGCGCTCGTCAAGTTTGTACTTTTCCTTGATGTCGCGGACTTTGGCGGCGTCGAGTTCGAACAGGAAGTCGAAATAAAGACCCGCCTTGCGCTTGTCGATCTCATAGGTGAACTGACGACGGCCCATCGGCAGAGTGGCTTCCATCTTGCCGCCCAGCGATTCAATCAACCCGGCGATCTCCTTGGCGAACGCCGCCCCCTCATCATCCGTCTTACGGATGTCCAGAATAAATACCGCTTCGTATTTTTTCAAAATAGAACCTCGCAATATTGTTTTTTAAGGTTGTTCTTCTTTTTTAAGCTCTTCTTCCTCCGGCGGAACCCAGGCGTTGAATTTGTTCATCGCCCGCGACATCCCGGCCGCAAGAACCGTTTTCGCCGCTTCCGCGGCGGCGTCAAGCACCGCCGCAAAACGTTTTGCATCATCCCCTTCGCAGCGGGACAACACATAATCGACCGTTTCACCCGGTCGCGGCCGGCCAATCCCGACCCGCAAACGGCGAAACGCTCCGCTGCCCAGCGCGGCCATCACCGACTTGAGGCCGTTGTGCCCGCCATCGGCTCCGCCGATCCGCAGCCGAAGCCGCCCGACCGGCAGATCAAGATCGTCCGAAACGATCAGAATCTCCTCCGGCGCGATATTCTCGCGCCGGGCAATGACTCCGACCGCGTCGCCGCTCGAATTCATAAAGGTCAACGGCTTCTGGATCAGCAGCCGCTTCCCCCGAAACGAACCGTCGTAAAGCATGCTTTCGGCGGTGTGCTTCGCAGCGAACCGGCCGGCGGGAAACCCCGCCAGCAGACGGTCGATCACATCGAACCCGGCATTGTGACGGGTATTGGCATATTCCGCACCCGGATTTCCGAGCCCGACTATCAGCCTGATACTTTCCGTCTCATTCATCGCCGCGGTTCCTCAATCGGAAAAGAATTACTTCGACTTCTTGGAGTCCTTGGCGGCACCGTCGGCAGCCTCGTCAGCCTTCTTTTCCTTGATGGCTTCCGGCTCGGTCACTTCGGTTTCCGGAGCCGCTTCCGGCTCTTCGCGCGGCACGACAACGTGGCAGACCACGGTCTCGCCGTCAACGTTGGTACGGACGTTTTCCGGAAGCACCAGCTCGGCCACCGTCAAACGGTCGCCAATATCCAGCTTGGAGGCGTCCGCAACGATGAATTCCGGCAGATCGATCGGCCGGCAGACAACTTCAAGGGTATGAAGTTCCTGCTCGACAATACCGCCGTGCGCCACGCCGACCGCGTCGCCGTGAATGTGCAGCGGCACATGGTCAACGATCTCGCGGTTGAGATCGACTTCCTGAAAGTCAATGTGCAAAACGTAGTTCTTGAGGTAGTTGTGCTGAACTTCCCTGACCAGCGCGGGGATCTTGGTGTCGCCGCAGGTGAGCATCACCATGTGGGCGGCGTGAGCGGAAACAACCTTCCACTTGTCGGCGTTGACCGACACGGCGAGGCTCTCCTTGCCCTTGCTGTAGACGATGGCGGGAATCATCCCCGCCTTGCGGGCACGCCGCGACGCATTGTCGCCGAACGTGTTGCGTTTCTCGAACGCGATCTCGTGGATCTTGATGCTCATGGAATTCCTTTCTGTTGTACTGGTATCGCTTGAGCTTCGAATCAATGATTTATATAAAACAGCGAAGAAACCGATTTGCCGTCGTGAATGCGGCGGATCGCTTCGCCCAGCAGCGGGGCAACACTGATGACCTTGATACGGCCGCCCAGGTCGTCGTTGATCGGCACCGCGTCGGTGGTCACCAACTGCTCGATCTCAGGAGTGGCCAGCAACTTTTCCTTGCCGATGTCGCTCAGGAGGCAGTGTGAAACCGCGCAATAAACCTTGGCGGCTCCGTGTTCTTTAAGTATCTTGGCGGCGGCGCACAGCGTACCGGCGGTACTGGTGAGGTCGTCGGTGATGACGCAGACGCGGTCTTTGACTTCGCCGACCAGATGGCTCGACGCCACGGTGGTCGCATTGATGCGCCGCTTGGTCACCACGGCGAAACCCGCTTCAAGCATGTCGCCGTAATACATGGCCATCTTGGCACTGCCCGAATCGGGAGCCACCACTACGCCGTTGTCGCCAATGAGTTTCTTAAGGTAGGGCACCAGCACCGGGCGGGCATAGAGGTGATCCACCGGTATGTCGAAAAAGCCCTGTATCTGCTGCGCATGCAAATCCATAGTGATGATGCGGTCGGCTCCGGCCGTCGTGAGCAGATTGGCCACCAGCTTGGCGGTGATCGGAACCCGGGGCTTGTCCTTGCGATCCTGCCGCGCATATCCGAAGAAAGGCAGCACGGCGGTGATGCGAGCGGCGCTGGCCCGGCGGGCGGCGTCGATCATTATCATCAGCTCCATGAGGTTGTCATTAGGCGGCTTGCAAGTGGGCTGAATCAGGAATACATCGGCGCGGCGGACGTTTTCCTCGAACTGCACGAAAATTTCGCCGTCGGGGAAATGAGTCAAATGCACTTTGCCGAGATTGATGCCCAGATAGTTGGCGATCTGCTGAGAGAGTTCCGGATGTGCGCTTCCGGAGTACACGCAAATGTGCTTCGCCTCTTCCATTTCCATTTTGGACCATCCCGTTTTTGATCTCCGAAACGGCCGCGGCGGAAGAGTCTTGCGAAAACAGAGGACGCTCCTTCTGTTCTCTTGACGATCCCCCGCGGTGCAACGCGGAACCCCGCGTCTTCGATCCGGCCCGAACCGGATCAAGGTTTCGGAAATCGGTTAGATTTCACTCGTCGGGAAGCTAATATACACCTGCATCATTTAAATTGCAAACTCCGTTTACGTCAAAGATGCGTTTGATTTGCTTTTTGAACGGCGGGAACTCTAATTTACTCTAATTACCGCATGTACTGTTTTTTTCAGGATGTTATGATTTGATTTTTAGTTCGCGCATGGTATATTCGGAAAGATGAGGTTTTTATACGATGAGTGATGAGAAAAAAATCCGGCCGGCGGCTTTCGCCGGCAGTTTTTATGACGCCGACCCCGCGGTGCTCGCACGGCAAATCGACGCCGCCGCCAATGGTATTACCGTATCGGACGCGGGGGTGGCCGCCTGTGTGCTGCCGCATGCCGGGTATGTGTTTTCGCTGAAGGCGGCCGCCGCCGCACTCGGACGGGCAACGGCCGGCCATTACCGCGCCGCGGCAGTGATGGCTCCCTCGCACCGGGTGGGTTTTCACGGCATTGCGGTGCCGGATTACTATGGATTCGCCACGCCGCTGGGCACGGTGGCGGTCGCGGCCGGGCTGGGTGAAGCTCTCATCGCGGCGGAGCCGGAGATATTTGTGCGGCGCAACGACGCGCACCGGCAGGAACACTCCTGCGAAGTGGAGCTGCCGCTGATCCGGAGGTGGTTTGGCGAGTTGCCGGTGCTGCCGCTGGTGTTCGGCTCGTTAAACGCACCGGAGCTGAAGCGTGCGGCCGCCGCGCTGGACGGGTTGGGCGGCGATATACTTTGGATCGTAAGCTCCGACTTCACCCATTTCGGGATGGATTACGGTTATGTGCCGTTTGAAGACGATGTGCGAAACCGTATGCGCGAACTTGACGGAGAGGCGGCCAAACTTATTTGCAATCTGGATTTTGACGGATTTATTCAGTTCATCAATTCGACCGGGGCGACGATTTGCGGGGCGATACCGCTCGCGGCGTTGATCGCGCTGCTCCGGCGGCGCGGCGCAGCCGCAGTGCGCGGAAACGTCGCATTGCACTGCGACAGCGGAGAAGTTACCGGCGACTATCGGTCGGCGGTTGATTATATTGGCATATATTTTGAAAATGTGGGAAAATAATGACAGAACCGGATTTTGAAAAAGGGGGCGGCCTGGCGGTCGCCATCGCTCAGGATTATCGCTCCGGCGAAGTGTTGATGCAAGCTTTCATCAACGCCGACGCGTGGCAAGAAACCCTCTCGACGGGGCGCGCCGTTTACTGGTCGCGCAGTCGTCGGCAGTTATGGCGCAAGGGCGAAACCAGCGGCAACGTGCAGATCGTGCACGAAGTGTTGATCGACTGCGACAACGATTCGGTCATCTACAAGGTCGAACAAATCGGCGGAGCCGCCTGTCACACCGGCCACCGCAGTTGTTTTTTCCGCCGGGTGACGCCCGACGGCGAGACGGCGGAAATATCAAAGCCGGTCTTTGAACCGGAAAAAGTTTACGGGAAAAAATAATGATGCAATATGATTTTCTGGCCGGGGCGATCCCGGGTCTGGCGATCCGCAAGGAGACGCCGTATTCGGAATTGACCACGCTCGGGGTGGGCGGCAAGCTGCCGCTTCTGGCCGAACCGGACAACGGTGAACAACTCCAGACATTGCTGAAGTTGATCTCGTCGCAAGGCGAAAACTTTTTCGTGTTCGGCGGCGGCACCGATCTGGTGGGGGCGGATGCTCCGCTTGAAGCGGTGGGCATCAAACTGGCGCGGGAAGGCTTCTCCGGATTTGCCGCCAACGCCAATCGGGTCACCGCCGGAGCCATGCTGCGGCTGCCGGAGCTGGCACGGCGGTGCGCGGCGGCGAAGTTGAGCGGGCTGGCCGCGCTGGCCGGGATTCCCGGCACCGTGGGCGGCGCGTTGCGTATGAATGCCGGAGCCAACGGGGTCGAAATCGGCTCGCTGGTGAGCAAAGTTTCCGGGTTCCGGGGCGACGGCACGGCATGGAGCGCGGATGGCGACAAGCTTGAATGGAGTTACCGCTCAAGTTCGATTCCGTCCGACGTAATCGTGACGGAAGTCGAACTCGAACTGATTTCCGGTGACTCCGCCAAAGAAAACGCCGCAATCGAGGCCGAACTCGCCGCCCGGCGGCAGCGCGAACCAGGCGGCCGCACCGCAGGGTGCGCGTTTCGCAACGTTTCGGCGCAGGAGCCGGCCGGCATGCTGATCGATCGCGCCGGGCTGCGCGGATTTGCTTCCGGAGCGTTGGAAGTCAGCCCCAAGCACGCCAACTACATTGTGAATCGCGGCAAGGCGACGGAGGCCGACTGCATTGAATTGATGGCGACACTGCGTCGTGCGGTTGCGGAGAAGTTCGGATTTTACCTGCGTCCCGAGATGAAGTTTGTTGATCCGCACGCTGAATCAAAACTGTTGGCTGCGGTGCCGTCGCCCCGGATCAATGTGCTTTACGGCGGAGTCAGCAGCGAGCGCGATGTTTCGTTACGCAGCGGCGCGGCTGTGGCGGCGGCCTTGACCAATGCCGGTTTTGAGGTCGAGTTAACCGACATCAAGCAATGCGAAGTAAGCGACTCGATGCGCAGTTGCGACGTGGTTTACCCGGTATTGCATGGCGGTTTCGGCGAAGACGGTCGTCTTCAGAAGGAGTTGGAAGCCGCTGGGTTGCGATTTGTCGGCTCTGGGAGTGCCGCCAGTGATCTGGTTATGGACAAAGTTGCGACCAAGCGGATGCTGGACAATCTGGCGATACCTACGGCGCGCTGGTGTGTGCTTACGGCGGAACACCGCGAGTTGCCGGCGGGGTTCACATTTCCGGTAATCTTAAAAGTTCCTCGCGAGGGTTCGACGGTAGGCATAATCAAGGTTGATGCACCGGAGAAGTTGTCGGAGGCGTTGGATTCCGAATTGGCTATGGCCGGAGAGATCCTTGCCGAAGAATTTGTACGCGGGGTTGAGATCACGGTACCGCTGGTCAATGGAGAAATCCTGCCGGCGATAGAAATCCGCAGTCCGCATGGTTTTTATGACTGGGACGCAAAATACGTGTATAAAAACGGACACACGCAGTATTTCTGTCCGGTGGAGTCATTGGGCAAGGTGGAGCTTGAGCGGGCGGCCGAGATGGCGCGTCGTTTTTATTTTGGAGCGGGGTGTCGTGATATTTTGCGGGTAGACTTCATTGTATCGCCGGACGGGGTTCCCTATGTATTGGAGGGAAATTCGCTTCCGGGTTGTACGGCGACGAGTTTGGTACCTAAAGCGGCGCGGGTATCTGGCATGTCATTTGAGCGCATGACCACAACGTTGGTTTACGCAGCGATGAAACGTCCCCTACTTTCCTTTCCCCGTGAAAGGAAAGTAGGCAAAGGAAAGCGGTGACGTCGCGGCGGCTTCGCTCGCCTTGATCGAAATACAATCATTGCAAATGCTCTGCACAGCAGCCGCGATAGCGGCGTTAGGTCAAGGGCTTTGCCCTTGCGCCGTACTTTCCTTTCCCCGTGAAAGGAAAGTAGGCAAAGGAAAGCGGTGCTCTCGGCGCGTGCGCTTTTGCGTACCGCAAAAGCTAACTTGCGCCGCCGGGGGATTCCCCCGGCCCCCCATGCCAAGTCATCGCCAATGCTCTGCACAGCAGCCGCGTAAGCGGCGTTAGGTCAAGGGCTTTGCCCTTGCGAGGTGTAGCAGAGGGCGAGCAGCCCTCTGACCAAAGGCGGGCGTACGCTCAACAAAAATTTTTAAGCGAAGCGTCCAAAAAATTTTTGCCTCTTCACCAGAATTTGTGGGCGAACGTCGGTTCCGGTAGTTCGCCAAGTTGGTGATATAAGCACACTTTTGCAATTTTGAGCGTCCGAAATCCGAACGATTTTCTGATAGTCAGATTTATTTTCCTGTTCAAT
>JAQVVK010000221.1 GCA_028698975.1 Victivallaceae bacterium | reverse complement strand
GCCGTTTGCGGTGTCACGGGCCCGGTTCAAGGCCGGAAGCAGCATGGCGGCCAGAATTGCGATGATGGCGATCACGACCAGGAGTTCGATAAGCGTGAAGCATGTTTTTTTATTTGTTCTCACTTGAAACTCCTTTTTAAGGCCCAAAGTCCGAGAGCCGGGTTGCTGATGTAAAAAATCGGTTCGCCGTTTACGGTGTTGAAGCCGTCCTTTAACGACGCAACGTTATATTTTTTCATCATTTCATCGAGAGAAGCCGCTTCAAATCCGACCGAACGCACCATCTCCATGCTCATGCCGTCGCCGGGGCAGTAGGTGATGCGGAAACGGCCTTCCGAAGAACCGTGTATCAAATGCGCCGCCGCGCCAAGACCGGCCCGGAGATCGGCGTTTTCCTCCACCATTTTAAGGGTGTGCGGAGTGCCGAAATAACCGTATTTGCGGATCAGCGCATCATTGCCGGGGTCTTCTCCGAATTCTTTAAGTCCGGGAGCAAGAATAATCAAGTCGCCGTCGTCAGCGATCGCCATTCGGGTGCGGTAAACCGCCTTGTTGCCCAGCCATGTGCTTTTGAATTCCTCCGGATCAAGATAAGCGATCACCTTCTTCAACGGCTCGTCCAGCAGCGTGAGATTGGCCTCGACCGCCAGCGCGGCGGCCCGCTCGAATGCGTCGCCGCCGGTGCCGGAAAAGAATCCGCGCATTGCCATGCCGCCGGTGGCTGGATCTTTGCCCATAACCGTCTGCATGTAAACGATCGGAAGATCGCCGAGGAAATGGTCAACCCCGTAGTTGAAAAGCCGCCGCACCGGGGTGTCGGCGTGCCCCATTATGGTTTCAAGGTTTGAGACCGCGCCCAGAAAGTGCGACTTGTTGATGATGTCGCTGCCGCCGACGCCGACCATGATATTCTTGGTGTAATTGGCCATGCCGACCACTTCGTGAGGCACTACTTGCCCGATGGAGACTATTAGATCGTATCCGTCAAACAAAAGTTTGTTGACTTCGACCGCCACCGCGTAATCAAGCCGCCCCTGCGAGAGTTCGCGGATGTAATCGGCCGGCACCGTGCCGAGCTTCACCACATCATTGCGCCAGTCGTGAACACGAAACGCCGATTTCGGGATTTTCGCTCCAAACATAAGCTCCAACTGGGCGTCGCCCATCGGGGAGTGAGTGCCGAGCGCGGGCATGATGTCGATTTGACACGAGGAGCAATAACGCTCCCAGATCATTTCGGTGATACGACCGGCATAAGAATTCAGTCTGGTGTGATCGGGCGGCAGCAAAAGCATACGCCGCAATTTGCAGCCGCTTTTTTCAATGGTCGAAACGACCATTTTTTCAAGTTCGTCATCGCCGTTGGCGAAATTTGCGCCGCCTTTTGACTCAAATAATGCCATGATCTATTTCTTCCATGGTGGTTCGGAGGGCAACGCCCGGTCAAACTCGGAGAGCAGACACTCCTGATAGGCTCCGGCAAAATCTCCGGCAAAAAAGCGGTCAAGCCCTTCGCCGCCAAATTCAGCCCACGATTTTTCTTCGCGTCCCGGCACAATCGGGAAAAACAACGCGCCATTGGCCTTGGCCGCCTTGCAGTCGCCGGGGGCGTCGCCGATCATCAACACTTTGCCGGGGGCGTATTTGCCGCCGGAAGCATAACGGATGTGTTCGGTCTTGGTGCCGTGCTCCTGCGCCGCGATGAAGTTGACCAAGTGATCGACCTTGTTTTCTTGCCACTCGCGGGCCAACGCCTCCAGCGGGGTTTGCGAAACCACGATGATGTCGGCTTTGGCGTGCGCCTTGGCCGCCGCTTCGCGGAAGCCCGGAAAAGGCGGCACGTCATGCACGGTGCGCGCAATGTCTTTATTTACCTCGACACTCCACGCCATAAGCATTTCAAGCTCCGGCGACGGGGCGGCGGACAGTTTAGCGGCCAGCGTCGGATTGCCGAGCTTGGTTTCGACCTTGATCCAGGAGCGCATTTCGCTCATGGGAGGCACGGCTATATTGCGCGCCGCAAACTCCGGCCGCTGAGAAATGAAGTCCAGCGCGGCGGCCACCGCCAGAAAACGGTTGCAGCCGCGGGTCTTGCTGTACAGGTTGACGAACTCCCAGACTTCGCGGGCATACTTGCTCGCCGCCTGAAAGCCAAAGTGGCGGATGAAGTTCGGGCAGAAACACTCTTTCTGCTTGACCTCCATCGTGTCAAAAACGCAACCGTCGCTGTCGATGCCGATGAAGAATTCATGCTCGACCGGCAGATTTTTAAGTTGTTCGACCGGGTTCATTTTTTCTCCTCAAGCCAAATAAGTTCCGGAAACCGTTTTGCCGCTGTTTTCGGTCCACTCGGTGTGAAAGATTTCGCCGCGCGGAGCATCGACCCGCTCATAGGTGTGCGCGCCGAAAAAGTCGCGCTGCGCCTGAAGCAGATTGGCCGGCAGCACCTCGGAGCGGTAGCTGTCAAAATAGATCAGCGCGCTGGCAAACGCCGGAGCAGGCACTCCGGAAAGCACCGCCTGAGCCACCACTTCGCGCCATGCGGTCTCGCAATCTTCGATCGTGGCGCGGAAGAAGTCGTCGAGCAGCAAATTGGCCAGCCCGGGATTGCGGTCAAACGCCGCCTTGATCTTGTCGAGGAAACGGGCGCGGATGATGCATCCGCCGCGCCAGAGCAGCGCGATCTCGCCGTAATGCAGATCCCAGCCGTATTCCTTGGCGGCGGCGCGCATGAGCTGAAACCCCTGCGCATACGAGCAAATCTTCGAGGCGTACAACGCCTTGCGCACCGACTCGATGAACTGCTTGCGGTCGCCCTTGAACGGCACGGTATGACCAACCAGCGTTTTGGAGGCGGCCACCCGTTCC
>JAQVVK010000057.1 GCA_028698975.1 Victivallaceae bacterium | reverse complement strand
GCGCGACGATGCCGATGTCATGGTTTGCGGCGGAGCGGAGGCGGCGGTGGTGCGTTTCGGCATGGCCGGATTTTGCTCCATGAAGGCGATGAGCCAGCGCAACGACGACCCGTTGCATGCCAGTCGGCCGTTTGACCTCGACCGTGATGGTTTTGTGATGAGCGAAGGTGCCGGAGTGCTCATCCTTGAGGAGCTTGAACACGCCAAAAAGCGTGGAGCCGACATTTTGGCGGAAGTCATCGGCTACGGAGCGACGGGAGACGCCTATCATATTACCAGCCCGGCTCCGGACGGCAGCGGCTGTGCCCGTGCTATCAAGATGGCCATGCGTCATGCGGGGATCAACCCGGAGGACATTGACTACATCAATGCGCACGGTACCAGTACCGAGCTTAACGATAAGTTTGAGACGCTGGCGATCAAGGCCGCGCTTGGCGATGTGGCTTACCATACTTCGATAAGCAGCACCAAGGGCACCACCGGTCACGGATTGGGTGCGGCGGGCGGTTTGGAGTGTATTGCCTGTATCAAGGCGATCGAAACCGGTATTGTGCCGCCGACCATCAATTATGAGACGCCCGACCCCAATTGCGATCTGGATATTACGCCGAATACGGCCAAGGAAAAGAAGATCGAAGTGGCGGTTAACAGTAATTTGGGATTCGGCGGCCACAACGGTGTGATGATTTTCAGAAAATTTGTGTAAATCGGTCGATTTTTGACAGGTCTGGTTTGTTTTGCCGGAAATCAGGTATTATATTGTATAAGAGCTGGTTTTGCGCCGGCTGTTGCAGCCATGGCGGTTAAAATTTAATTGGAGTCGGAGGATGGTCATGAAAGTTATTTCGGTCGGGTTCTGCGGTGCCGGCGCGTTGTTGCTGGTGGCGGGGTGTGCTCCTGAGTTGGATCGTATCAACTACGGTGAAGACGAGACGGAGTGGGGGCCGTATGTCAAGGGTAATTACTCTAACTTCAAGCCCTCCAAGACGCCGGCTGCGGGCGTGGTGACCCGTTATAAGAATCAGGACGACAACAAGTTTGTCGATGAAACTCCGGCCGCCGCGGTTGAAACTCCGGCCGTCGCCGGTGATGGTGAAGTGGTCGAGACGACTACGGTCGAAACGACTATGGTCGAGACGGAAACTCCGGCTGTTGATGCTGCGGCTCCGGCTGCCGATGCTGCCGCCGACACGGCGGCTCCGGCTGCCGACAAGGCTGCTGCCCCGGCCGCCGATGCTGCGGCTCCGGCCGCCGACAAGGCTGTGGCTCCGGCCGCCGATGCCGCCACCGATACGGTTTATGTGGTTATGCCGGGCGACACGCTTTCGCACATTGCGAAGCGGTTCTACAAGGATGCCCGCATGAGTGATGTCATACTCAAGGCCAATGGGGATGTGTTGACCAATGCCAACAAGCTCCGTCCGGGTATGAAGTTGCGTATTCCGCGCATGTAACAACTGATTTGATGCAAATCGGCGGCGCGGGTCAAACCGTGGCCGCCGTTTTTTATGTCGCTTGACCGGCGGCGGGGATTTGATTTGAGAGGCCGGGCGTTTTTCAGGCTGTGACTAAAGTGATTTGTATGGAGAAGAATCATGTGTGGAATCACCGGAATAGTTAATCATCACGACGCCGGCAAGGCTGCCGCCTTGATTACCGGCATGACCGCCGCCCTCGCCCATCGCGGGCCGGATGGCGACGGGCGGTTTGTCGACGCCGACGTCGCACTTGGTCACCGCCGTCTTGCCATTGTCGATCCCGCTGGCGGCAAACAACCGTTTGTAAGCGAAGACGGTCGCGTCGTCGCCATCGTCAACGGCGAGATATACAATCACCTTGAGCTTCGGGAACAGCTTGTCAGCCGCGGACATGTGTTCAAGACCGACTGCGACGCCGAAGTAGTGGTGCATCTTTACGAAGAACTTGGCGGGGAATTTGTCCGCCTGCTTGACGGTATGTTTGCTCTGGCGGTTTACAACTCGGGCAGTCGCCGCGTGTTGCTGGCCCGCGACCGCCTCGGCCAGAAGCCGCTGCTCTATTTCATGCGGGGAAGCACCCTCGTGTTCGGAAGCGAATTTGCCGCGCTGGAGGCCTACCCGGATATGCCGCGTGAACTTGATATGCGCTCGGTGGCGCACTATTTTTCCTTGCACTCGGTGCCGTCTCCCGACACGATTTACCGCGATGTGCATAAATTGCCGCCGGCTCACCAGCTGGAGTTTCGGCTTGAAGACAACACGGTATCGATCCGCTGCTACTGGAAGCCGGATTATTCGATCAAAGCGGAGATTTCATTTGCCGACGCCGCCGTCGAACTGCGCGGTCTGGTCGAAAATGCCGTCATGAAGCGGCTTATGGCCGATGTGCCGCTCGGGGTATTCCTTTCCGGCGGTATTGATTCCTGTATCGTTGCCGGTATTGCCGCCAAACTCAGCGACGGCCCGTTGTCCGCGTTTACCGTCGGATTCAAAGATGGGCGTTATGACGAACGCCGCTTTGCCGCGCTGTCGGCCGCCGCCATCGACCGTTTATCGCCGGGTATGCTTGAGCATAAGTCGACGTTGGTCGATCCCGGGGATTTCTCGCTTTTGGAAAAACTTTCTTCACATGCCGGAGAACCCTTTGCCGACGCTTCCATTTTGCCCACCGCTTTGCTCAGCCGTTTTGCCGCGGCTTCGGTCAAGGTCGCGCTTTCCGGCGACGGGGCCGACGAAGTGTTTATGGGGTATGACCGCTATCGGGCGATGCGGATAGCTGCCGGATTCGACCTGCTGCCGCGTTCTTTGCGCGGCGGGTTTGCGGCGGCGGCGCATGTGTTGCCGGATCACGGCGAGCGTTCGTTTGGCGGCCGGGTGCGCCGCTTTGCCGACTTGCTTGGCGAAGTGCCGGCCGACCGCTATTTCCGGGTGCTCGACCGCTGCCCGGAGCCGCTGGGTGAGCTGCTCTTTGGCGAGCGTCTTCGTGGCGCGGCCGAGGTGGACCCCGCCGGTTTCTTCACCGGGTGCGAGTGGGAGCTTTCGGCACCGGATCCGCGTGAACGGCTGGCCGAGCTAGATCTGCACACCTATCTTGCCAACGATGTGCTGACCAAGGTCGATTTAGCTTCGATGTCGGAGTCGCTCGAAGTGCGCTCGCCTTTCCTCGACCGCGAAGTGGTCGAGTTTGCGGCGAAGTTGCCGGGGTGTTACAAGTTCGCCGGAGGCCGGGGCAAGCGCATTTTGCGCGAGGCGTTTCGCGATCTCTTTCCATCCGCCGTCGCGTCGAGAAGCAAGCGTGGTTTCGGTGTGCCGGTGGCAGCTTGGCTGCGCGGCGCGTGGCGCGGCGAAGTCGAGGCCCGGTTGTTTGACGGAGCGGCCCTTAAGGACGGTTGTTTTCAGGAAAAGATGTTGCGCCGTCTTTGGCTCAATCATCAAAACCGCCGTTATGACAACTCCTACTTATTGTGGGGCGTGTTAAACTTTGCGCTGTTCTATCAACGGGTGTTTGGCCGCCGATGAAACCGTTTGACCGCGATAAATATTTGCGCCGGAGCGTGCAAAAGCTGGTTGAGCCGCGCCCGCTGCCGCCGGATCGCGAATTTTATGTGGTAATTCCGGCCTGTGACGAATTGGCGTACATTGACGGAGTGTTGACTTCGCTTGCCGAAGCCGGCGCCCCCGGCTGCGCCGCCGTGCTGGTGGCGGCAAACCACCCCGCCGACGCCTCCGGTGCGGTCAAAGAGGCCACCTCCGAACTTTGCCGCCGTCTGGCGGGTCACTCCGGTTTCGGCGCATGGCTCTACTTATTGACCGCCCCCGATTTGACCGACGGGGTGGGGGAGGCGCGCAAACTTGGCATGGATGCGGTGATCGCCGCCTTGCCGCCGGAATTTTGCGACCGGGCGGTGCTGGTCTCGCTGGACGCCGATTGCCGGGTCGAGCCGGATTATTTCGAATGCTGGCGAAACGGATTTGCCGCCAATCCGGCAGCCGGGGCCATGGTCTGCGGCGTCCGCCATCAAACCGGGGCTTCCCCGGAAGAGGAGGCGGCGATTCGCCGTTACGAGGAATATATGGCCGATTACACCCGCCGTCTGGCGGAGGCCGGGTCGCCCTACGCATTTCCTACCGTCGGCTCCGCTTTCGCGGTGCGTGCGGCTTCTTATATCCGCTCCGGCGGTATGCGCAAACGCTCCGGCGGCGAAGATTTCTATTTTTTGCAGGCGGCGGCCAAGACGGTCGGTGTGGCGGAGCTTGACGCGGTGCTGGTGCATCCGTCGCCCCGAAGTTCGGCGCGGGTTCCATTTGGCACCGGACCGGCGGTGGCGGCGATTTTGGGCGGTCAACCGCCCCGGCGCATATCCGATGGGGCGTTTTCGCAATTGGCGAAGTTGCTTCAGACGGCGGCGCGCCCCGGTATGCTGTCATCAACCGACGGATTTCTGACCGGGTTGGATGCGAAAACCGCCGGATTCTTGCGGGAGACCGGGTTTGAACGCGACTGGACGCGGATTTTAGCCAACACTCCCAACCAGGAAAAAGCGCGTCTGGCGGCGTTTCACCGCTATTTTGACGGCTTGGCCTCTTTGCGGCTGCTGCATGAATTGGACGAAGTTTGAGGTTTAAGCCGGCTTTGCTGCTGCTCCCGCTGTGTGTTGCGTTCCCAAAAAACTCCATCGGAATAACCCTGTATCGACGGATTGGCGACGGCGTTTTGCAATCTCGCGAGCGTCCACAAACAGAACTCCTCGTCCCGCTCGACCGCGGCAAACCGGCGACCCAGTTTCCGGGCGGCGACCGCTGTGGTGCCGCTGCCGGAAAACGGGTCGAACACCAAGTCGCCGGGGCGCGAACTGGCTAAAATCAGTTTGGCTATAAGTTTCTCCGGTTTTTGGGTCGGGTGGTCGGTGTTTTCCGGCATCGACCAATAGGGAATGGAGATGTCATCCCAGAAATTCGAAGCGGCGGTCAGGCGGAATTTGCCGCCGTCGGATTCTTCCCAGTCGCGCGGTTTGCCGTTCTCGCGGTAGGGGGCCAGCACCCGCCTCTTTTGCCGGACCGCGCCGGCGTCGAAAAAATAATCATCGCCACAGGTGGCAAACCAGATGTCTTCGGTGCAGTTTTTCCAGTTGGATTTCGCGGCGCGCCCTTTTTCGCGCTGCCAGACGATGCGGTTGCGCAGCGTGAAGTATTTTTCCAACACCTGTGCGCAAACCCCCGAACAGTGCCAGTCACAGCATAAATAGACCGACGCCCCCGGCTTCAACAGTCGCGGCATGCCGCTCAACCAGCTGTCAAGATAGTCGGCGTATTCGCTGTCGTTGCGCTTGGAAAAACGGCGGCCGTTGAACTCCTTGTCAAGGTTGTAGGGCGGGTCGAGGATCAGCAGATCGACGAAGCGATCGGGCAAAAGATCGATCGCCTCCATCAAATCGGCGCATATTACCCGGTCGGCAAGTTCGCTGTCACTCAACGGTGCATCGGGGCGCAAAAGAAGCGGCCTCAGCATGGCGCGATCCGTGTCATCCAGCGTCAGCGTGCGGTTGCGCGGAGCCCTTTTTTTATCCGCCGTCGTCACTTGGCCGGCTTGAGCGGCGTCGGCTCCGTCGCGGTAACATAAACCGCCGCGACCGGGCTGGCCAGCGACACCGATTTTAAGTTGAGTTCGGCCTTGACAAAATAGCGCAATTCAAACCCCGGCTCCACTTTTATCTTGGAGATGAACGGCAGCCGCCGCCCGACAAAGACCTGATTGCCCGGGTCCAACTCCAGTTTCACATGGGTTACCGGCTCCTTGATCTTCTGTTGCAGCTCGATCCACGAGTCGGCGTCGGGCTCGGTCATGTCCGGCCGCCAAAGCTGGCAGTAGACCCTGATGTTTTCCGGCTCGATCAAATGCCACTCCTCTATGGTCACGGTCTTGGCCCCGGTGTTTTTCAGCGAAAAAGTGATGACCCCGTCGCCGCCCGCCGGTTGCACCGTGCCGCCGACCAGCCGCAGCGAAAGCGTGTATTCGGCCAGCGGCTCGAATACCGGTATGGTTTTGGCTTTCTTCGGCTTGTCGCTCGTGGCGCAGCCAGCCCCGATCAGCGCGATCACCGCAAAATACAACAGCGTCTTCAATACGGATCTCATTGGTTTTCTCCGGTTGTCGCCGGCCCGTTCAGCTTTTGTATCTCGGCCAGCAATTTTATTTTTTCTTCCGACGTGGCGGCGCGGCGCAGCGCATCGGTTATGCTTTCCAACTTCCGGCGCGCGGAGCGGCGATGCAGCTCGGCCGCGGTTTCGTCGATCGCCTGCAACAGATCTTCCGGGTCGTATTGGGGAGGCGACAGCATCGTGCGGCTGATCTCCGGTATCTCCTGCTCGCGCAGCAACGCGGCCAGCGCGGGGTTGATCTCATTGAATTCGCCGTTGAGCGCGGCGTTTATAACGATGTTCACCGCCTGCGCCACCGGGTCGGCGGCGGGAAGTTCCTCCGGCGGCACCGCCTCGGCAATATGGCGCGCCGCGTCTTCGCCGGACAACGCCAGACCAAACAGCGTCACCAGCGCGGGATCGGCCTCCGGCCTCTCCTCCGGCACGGCGTTTTCCTGAGCCGCCTCCGGCGGAGCGAATGCTTCGCCGCGCCGCCGCCGTTTCTCGGCGTTTTTAAGCTCCATCCACACCGCCGCTTCACTGACCGAAAGCGTATTCGCCGCCATGCGGACATACATTTCCAGCTCGACCCGGCTTTCCACCAGCACGAGATAGTCGGAAACCAGCGCGGCGGCGCGGGCGCGCCCCGAAGGTGACGCGAAATCAAACTTTCCCGGCAGCGAATCGCACAATACCGTAAGCCACGGCACCGCCGCCTCGACCGCCGCCTTGACCGCCTCGGCCCCGCCGTGTGAAAAGAGTTCATCGGGGTCTTTGCCGCCCGGAATCCGGATCACCTTGATCTCCATGGAGAGCGGCAGCAGCATTTCGACTGCCCGCAGCACCGCTTTCTGGCCGGCTCCGTCGGCGTCAAACGCCAACAGCACCTTGTCGGTACACCGCTTGACCATGCGCGCCTGATTCTCGGTGAACGCGGTGCCTTGAGGAGCCGCCGCGCAGGTGAATCCCGCCCGGTGAAACGCGATGGTGTCGAGCTGCCCCTCGCACAAAATGGCCATGTTCATTTCGCCCATGGCGCGTCGGGCGAGGTGCATGGCGTAAAGCAGACTGCCTTTTTTGAACACCGGGGTTTCCGGCGTGTTGATGTATTTTCCTCCGGCCAGCGGCTTCGGCTCCAGCGAGCGCGCGCTGAACCCGACCACCCGACCCTCGGGGTCGGATATGGCAAAGGCCAACCGCCCCTTGAAGTGATCGAAACACCGGCCGGTCTCCTCCTTGCGGCGGATCACCCCCGACTCGACCAGTTCCTCGTCGGTGAAGCCGTGGGCGCGGCCGTATTCCAGACAGCTTGTCCACTCATCCGGCACCGCGCCGATGCCGAACTTGGCCGCCACGTCGAGCGGAATACCCCGCTTTTCCAGATATTTGTATGCCGGTGAATCCGGGTTGGCGATCAACGTTTTGTGAAAGAAATCGGCAAAAAGCGCGTTCACCGCATAGAGTCTCTCGCGGCGGTCGGTGCGGCGGCGGCTCTCATCGGGGGACTCGCCGCGCGCGGTTTCCGGTATCACCACCCCGGTGCGCGCCGCCAGCATGCGAAGCGCGTCGGTGAACGCCATATTCTCTTTGTCCATGACAAAGCGGAAGACGTCGCCGCCCTTGCCGCAGCCGAAACAGTGAAACATCTGCCGCTCGGAGTCGACGTGAAACGACGGGGTTTTTTCGTTGTGAAACGGACACAATCCCTTGAACGTGTGGCCTCCGCTGCGCTTGAGCGGCAGATAGGAGCCGATGAGTTCGACTATGTCGCAGCGTGACCGGATCTCCTCGATCACGTCTTTGGAAATGCCGCCGGGCATGAACGGGTTATCTCCCGATTTCGCGCAGCCGCGAATCAATCGCTCCGCACATGGCTTTTAACTCCGGCTTGCCCTCGGCGGCCCGCTTCGCCTGCATGTAAAAGGCCCGGGCGTTGCTGCGCGAATCAGCATACCGGTCAAAGAAAATCGCCGCATTGAGCAATATCCGCGGCGAACGGCTCCGGCACGCGGTGAGAAATGCATCGCGGGCGGCTCGCTGATTGCCAGCTCCGATGTAATAGATCGCCAGCTCGTTGTTGAGCGCGGGATCGGCGGCGGTGTCGGGCCGAATCCGGAGAGCCTGCAAATAACGTATCACCTGATTGGAGCGGAGCGACCCCGCCACATTGGCCAGCAGCACCAGCGTGTCGCGGTCGTCGGGGTTGAGGCGATAGGCGTTGAGCAGGGCGCGATAGGCCTCCTGACCGCGGTTCGGATTGTCCGCATAGAGGCGGCCCAGCGTGTACTGCGCCGCAAAATTATCCGGGCTCAGCTCGACCGCGCGCCGGGCCGAATCCAGCGACTTGTCGGTCATGCCGTTGCGTTCGCAGGCGATGGCGCGGAAGATCAGCGCGGCCACGTTGTCCGGCTCGATCACCAATGCGCGCTCGGCCAGATGCAGAGCCTCTTTCCAGTTGCCGGCCCCCGCCTTGGACTCCGCCCTGAGCAGATACCCGGAGGCGGTGCGTTCGCCGCACCCCCCGGCCAGCCCCAGTGCCACTACCGCCGCCATCATCAAAATCGCCAATCTCATGCTGTAATTCCCTTTATCGGTTGCGTCTGCCGCGCCATGCCGCAAACCCCAGTCCGCCTACATATACCACCGCGGCGACAAGCGTGATCGCCGGGCCGGAGGGCAGTCGATAACAGTAACTGAAAGCCAGCCCGCCGGTGACAAAAAGCCAGCTCAATACCGAGCCGAGTGCCATCATCGACCACAAGTGGCGGGTAAAGCACCCGGCGGTGGCCGCCGGCAGGGTCAACAGCGCGATAACCAAAATTATGCCGACCACGTTGATGAGCAGTACGATCGCCAGTGCGGTCATGGCCAGCAGCGCGAGATAAATGACCCGCACCCGCACGCCGCGCAGTTCGGCAAAAGTGCCGTCAAACGACATGGCAAGTATCTGATTGTAAAACAGTATGGTCGGTATCAGCACAACCGCGTCAAGCAGCAGAGTCATCCACAGATCCTGCTCGGTCAGCAGCAGGATGTTGCCAAATAGATACCCCTGCCAATCCACATAGCCGGGGGTGCGGTCGAGAAAGAGCAAACCCACCGACATGCCCATCGCCCACATGACGGCGATGACGGTGTCTTCGCGTTCGCGCCCGAAAAGGTTGACGCAGCCGATCAGCAGGGCGGTCGCCACGGCCCCGGCCACCGCGCCCAGCATGGGCGAACACCATTCGAGCTGGCAGACCCGCTGGAGAAACAAAGCCGCTCCCACGCCGCCCAGCGCGGCGTGCGACACCGCTCCGGCGATGGAGGATATGCGCCTTGTGACCACCATGGTGCCGATGATGCCGACGGTTACGCTTGACAGCAGCCCGAAGATCATGGCGCAGCGGAGAAAAAACATCTCCGGACTGGCCAGCGTATGCAGAAAATCGATCATTTGTGCGCCTCCTCTCCGCCGCAGTTGCAGAAGCAGGAGTGGTTGTGGCGTATGAGGTTTACCTTGTGGTGGTATACTTGATCGGCGTCGGCGGCGTTGAAGCTGCCGGCCGAGTGCACCGACACCTGGCGGTTGACGCAGATCACCAGATCGACTTCGCGGTTGACGAAGCCGAGGTCGTGCGACACGGTGAGCACCATCATGCGCTTGCGCAGCACATCGAGCGTGCCGTAAAACTGCTCCTCGGCGCCGGGGTCGATATTGGCGGTCGGTTCGTCGAGCAGCAGCAGCCGCGGATCGCAGGCCAGTGCGCGCGCAATCAAAACGCGTTGCCTCTGGCCGCCGGAAAGCGAGGCGAAACTGCGCTTGGCCAGCGCCGCGGTGCCGGTTTCTTCGAGAACTTCCATGGCGGCGGCGCGGTCGGCGGCGGTGAAACGCCCCAGAAAGCGGCGGTGAAGCCGCCCCATAAGCGCAACTTCGAGCACGGTCACCGGAAAGGCCGGGTCGAGCGCGTGATATTGCGGCATGTAGCCGATCATGGCGCGCGCCTCGACCGGGGACTTGCCGAATACAAGTATGGCTCCGGAGCTGGGCTGAAGTACGCCCAGCATGAGTTTGAGCAGCGTGCTTTTGCCGCCGCCGTTCGGTCCGACGATACAGCCGGACTGGCCGTCGGCGACGGCGAGATTGACGTGCTCCAATATCGGTGAACTCGTTTCGTAGTTGAAGCAAAGGTCTTTTATTTCAATGGCGGAACTCATTTGCTGCTCTTTTCGGTGTTGTATCCGGCGGAGAGGGTTTCGGCCATGCCGCGCACGTTGGCGGTGATGTCGGCGGAAAGCGGGTCGAGCGGGGCCACCTTGCCTCCGATGGCGTCGGCCAGGGCTTTGGCGCTGGCCGGGTTGAACTGCGGCTGCACAAAGATCACCTGCACATGGTCGGCGCGGGCCTGTCGGATGACTTCGACCAGCCGGGCCGGAGTGACTTCGCGGCCGTTCAGCTCGATCCCCTCCTGTTTGAGGCCGGTCATATCGGCGAAGTAGCCAAACGCCGGGTGATAAACATAGAATTCGCGTCCCCGGCACGGGGCGAGTTTGGCGGTGATCTCCTGCTTGGCGGCGGCGAATTCACGCTTGAGCTTGTCGCAGTTGGCGTCGAACCGTTCTTTTTTATCCGGGGCGATGCTTACAAGCGCGTCGCGCACATTGTCGGCGATGACGGCGGCATTGTCGAGCGAGAGCCAGATATGCGGGTCGAAGGTTTCCGCAGCGTGTTCGCCGTGGTGTTCGCCGTGGTGTTCGTCGCTGTGTTCGTCGCCGTGTTCGTCATCAGCGTCATCGTCATGATGATGATGTTCGGCCATCGGGATCAATTTAGCATTGCGGGTCACGTCTACCACCCGGCATCCCCGGCCGGCCAGCGAACGCGCCACATTCTTTTCAAAGGCGAGTCCGCAGCTCAAAAATGCCGCCGACGCGGCGGCGGACTGCACGTCGCGCGGGCCGATGGCGAAGTCGTGCGGATTGCGTCCCTCCGGGAGCAGCAACGTAACCTCGGTCAAATCGCCTCCGATGCGCCCGGCGATGAATGCGATCGGCGGCAGCCCGGCGGTAAGTTTGATTTTGCCGGAATCAGCGGTGGTTTTTTCTCCGCACCCGGTTGCGGTTATGGAAAGCGCGGCGGCGGCGCACAACATTAAAACGGTAAAAAGTCGGTTCATCCGGCATACTCCTTATAATCATATAATGGCATTGCAAAATATATCATTATCCGCACCAAAGTCAAGACTTGTTTTCTCCGTCGACGGTAATAAAAGAGGCAAAAATAGTTCGATGTGCTTGAAATAGTATTTATTTAGGTGTATATTCAAAACCTATCATTGTGTTTTTTTATTCTATTATAACATAGGGACAGGAAATGAAAAAAATATTTTTGACCGGCATTACAGGTCTGGTCGGCAGTGCGTTCACGGTAGCACTGCTTCGTCAGCGGCAGGATTACGAAATCGTCTGACTTGCCCGCCGCAATCCGGTCAAGACCGCCATG
>JAQVVK010000056.1 GCA_028698975.1 Victivallaceae bacterium | reverse complement strand
GCGCGCTTATACCAGCGACCGGTTTCCGTCATTCACCCAGCGTTCGCAATTCGCGCAATTCCAGCTCGGCTGGGTGCCGGAGGGCGAGGTAAGCTACCGCAATCCGGGCGACCTTTACCGTGAACTTGACGAAAAAAAGATCAAGTCGCACGATCAGGCCGTAGACGCGCTGAACCGGCTGCTGCCTGGATTTCTGGACGGGTGGGGATGTCGCAACGAAAATGTGTTTCTCCGCCGCAAAGCGCAAAACTTCAGCTGCCGTCTGCCGGGGGAGAAGCAATAATGAGCAGCATCGTCCGGTTTGAACTGGCCGGCGATCTGGCCTTGTGGCGCAATGTTTACGATTCGATGGGTTCGTTTTCAGCGCTGGGACCGTCGCCGTCGGCATTGGCCGGGCTGCTGGGAGCGGCGTTGGGCTTTCCGTCGCCGCGCTCGCAGGCGGCGGCAGGCGGTGATGACGCCGAACTCAAAAAACAGTGGCGCAACGGTCTTTTTTGGCCGAACTCGCCGCAACTGCTGGCTTGGGAGCGCGACAACGATTGCCGCGTCGCCTGCCGCTGGACAGGCGGCCGGCCGCGCCGGATCGCGTGGAATGTAAACGGCTGCAAGGAAATATCCAATCCGGAAAATCTCCGTATGCAGCAGCAGTTGATCGAGCACCCGGCATACGAGGTGCTGGTGCGCCTGCCGGAGGCGGAGGCTGCGCGCCTGATGGCCGCCCTGCGCCGCCCGGCATTTCGGCTGTATCTGGGAAGTTCCTGCTGTCCGGCCATCGTGCGGGTCGCAGAGTTTGGCAAAGAACCGGAGTCTTGTGCCGGTTGGGCGTTTTGCTCGTCTCTCTGCAGTATGGGCGAGGTGGTGCCGCTGTCGCGTCATGTGGTTTCGCCGCAGCCGGTTGAACGTTTGCGGATCGACGGCTTCTGGGTTTATCCGACCCCGGATATACCGGGGAAAATCCCGGCCGACCCGTTTGTACGGACTTGGTGCGAATGAAACTGCTCAGTCATGGCGAAGGATCGGATCTCTTGACCCACCTGTGCGAAGTGGCGGCGGGAGCCGCCGATCCACGCGAACGAGCCATATTGCTCTGCCACGACATCGGCAAGGCGACGAAAGAGTGGCAGAGATATATACGGCGCCCGTTGGCGGGCGGGTCGCCCCACCCGCATGCGGCGGCGGGCGGGTTGCTGGCCGCCTGTCTGTTGAAACGGGCGAGAGCGACGCCACAGCAAGTGTTGGTGGCTCTGGAAAGCGCGGCGGCGCATCACTCGGGCTTGAGCATCGTGGGCGAAACGCTGCTTGCCTCGGTGGAAATCATCACGCAGGACGAGCAGGCAAAAGCTTTCTTTCTCGACCGGGTAGAGGGGGTGGCGTCGCAGTTGCCTGAGTATTGCGACGAATTGCTGCAACAGACTTGGAGCGACTTTCAACACTCGGCGAACCTGCTTTCGCCGCAACGGGCGGAGCTGTGCGCTTTTTGCGGACGGCTTGCGGACGGCGCGCGGCTGACCGCCTACTTTGCCGCACGCGAACTGCTGGGCAAACTTTGCTTTCGCGATCATGCTTCGGCGGCCAGACAATCAGGACGGTCGACCGGGGTGGCCGATTATGACGAGGCGTTTGCAGCGTTGCCGTTTCGGCCGCGTCAAGCGCGCGAACTCGCCTCCGGCGGAGCGATAAACGAGCTGCGCACCCGTTTGCGGCGGGAATTTCTGGAAACCGCAAAACAGGACGGGGTGTTTTATTTTCTTGACGCTCCGACCGGCATGGGCAAAACGGAGGCAATGTTATCCGCCGCCGAACTTCTGCGGGGCCGCCGCAATGCGGAAAAAATTGTATTTGCCGTACCGCAAATATCGATTGCCGACCAGATATTTGAAGATTACCTCAAGCAGTCTCCATCGGCGCAAATATGGGATTTCCGCCGTCACGAAAACACCGGAGCCGTCATTTCAGAAAGCGGCAATCTTGACGACACCGGGCAACTCGCCGCCGAGGAGCACCCGTTTGCGGCGAGTTACAATGTCACCACGTTCAATCAGGTGCTGCTGACCATGTGCCACCCCGACCGGGCAAGGTGTATAAGGGTGGCCGGGTTGCGGCATGCGATCATTGTCATGGACGAATTTCATAAGCTGCCGCTGATACTCCTGCCGCTGTTTTTCCGGGCGGCGCGCGAATACGCAATGCGCTGTGATTGCTGTTTTGTGCTGGGTTCGGCGACGCCGTTTCAGCCGTTTCCCTATTGGGGCATCGAGGACGCGATACGAATCCCGGAAACGGTCACCGGGCCGCTCTACCGTGACATTGCACTTAATGGCCGCCGGAGCTATCGGTCGGTCGGCCGCCTTACCGTGGACGGGTTAAATGCGGCGATCGACGAGTTTCACCGCGATCACCCGGCAAAAAATTTGCTGGTGGTGGTCAATCTGGTGGGGGCGGGTTCATGGCCGCTGCGTCGGAAGCGTACCGGGGGGTATATGCCGTGGCGTGAACTTCAGCAGTTGGAATCAATGGATACGGGTCGCGCCGAGATCGTGCTTGACGGCCTGACCCCGCCCGCACTGCGTCGCCGGATTGTGTGCGAGGCCGCGGCAATAATCAAGTCCAGACGTCGCCCGCTGACGATGATAACCACACAGATGATCGAAGTTGGCGTTGATCTTGACTTCGACGCGGCGTTGTGCGATTATCAGGGGGTGGCGTCGATAATCCAGCGCGGCGGCCGGGTCGGGCGGGAGGGTCGCTCCGACGCCAGCTTGATAACCGTGTTTTCGCTTGAGCTGGATAAGGATCGCACTTCGTTTGAACTGCTCAACGCGGAGGAGGCCAAGGACGCGCGCGGCCGGCTTGATGTTTTTGGCGAAGCGGCCGAACTCACCGCCGAACTGCGGCGCCAAGAGGCGAGATTCTTCCGTAAATGGCAAGCGGATGAACGCTTTAGCGACGCTGATCTAACCGATAAAATGCGTGAATTTCAGCAGCAGGTGTTCGGTCAGTCGAAACCGCAGACCAAGTGGTGGTCGCGGCTGTTTGCGGCCGATCCGCGGAATATGTCTCCGGGGTTGAGTTTTGAATACGCGCACTATCTGGCCGAACTCTCCGGCGAGGATTACGGCGAGGAGGCGGTGGTGGTCGACCGCGTAGAAATCGCGGAGCGTCTGTGTCGGCTTGACGCAAAAATCAGCGGCAACACCAGCACCGCCGATGAGCGGAGCGAATATCGTCGGCTGCTGGCGGATTACAAAATATCGTTCCGGCGCGGATTGTCGGTCGAACTCGGGTTGACCGGTCAATATTGCATTTTGCGCAATCCGTACCCGCTGGCGGTTTACCAGCTTGCCGCGCAAATCTGGTGACGCGAAAGGATTGATGTCAAATGGAGCCGACCGGAAAAGAATTTGCATATCTGCATGTATGTCAACGCAAGTTGTGGCTATTCCGGCACGGTATTCGCCCCGAGCTGGAATACGGCAATGTCCAAATTGGTATGCTGTTGGGAGAAAAGAGTTTTTCTCGAGAAAAAAAGGAGATTCCGCTGGGCGAATGCGGAGTGCTGGACTGGGCGGATTTTCCGGACGGGGTGATACACGAAACCAAAAAGGGCAAGTCGCCGGGGCGGGGTGATGCGGCTCAGGTGGCGTATTATCTGTGGCTGCTCGACCGGCATGGAGTTCGGGTCAGGGAGGCGCGTATTCATTATCCGGCACAGCGCAAGACCGACACGGTGTTTTGGTCTCCGGAATTGGCTGAGTCGGTGGAGAAAGACGCGCAAATGATCGCGGAAGTGGTTTCACTGGAGGTTCCCCCGGCAGCGGAGAGAAAAAACATTTGCGCACGATGCGCCTACGAGGAGGTTTGTTTCGCATGAATCTATATCTGACCCGTTCCGGCCGTCTGCGCCGGCGTGACAACACATTATCTTTTGAAACAGTGGCTGCCGAAGGCGGAGACCCGGATATTGAACGGGAGGAATTGGATGAACTTCCGGCGGAAACCAAAAACGCCTTGCCGGTTGAGTCGGTTTCCGCCATATATGTTTTCGGAGAAGTCTCAATCAACAGCAAGCTTATGAACTTCCTTGCACAAAAAAAGATACCGGTGCATTTTTTTAATTATTACGGACATCACGCCGGTACGTTTCTGCCGCATGCCGAACAATTATCCGGCAATCTGGTGATCCGCCAAAGCGCGGCATATGCGCTCCCTGAAACCCGGCTGATGATATGCCGTGAGCTGTTGGGGGCGACCATACACAACATTCACTCGGTAGTCGGCTACTATGCCAGACGCAAACCGGAGTTGCGTGAGACCGCCGATAAGATTGCCGCTTATGAACCGGCGCTGGACAATGCCGCCGACACCAATGAGCTTATGGGTATAGAGGGTACGGTTCGCCGTATATATTATCAGGCCTGGCCGCTTTGGTTAGGCAGTCCGGAGCAAAACTTCAAGCGCAGTTATCACCCGCCGGAATCTCCACTTAACGCGTTGGTGTCGTTTGTAAATTCCATGGTTTATACTGCTTGTGTTAGCGAATTGTACCGCACGGCGTTGTATCCCGGCATATCGTATTTGCATGAACCGCAAAGCCGGCGGTATTCGCTTGCGCTGGATTTGAGCGAACCATTCAAACCAGTTATCGGAGACCGACTGGTATTCCGGTTATGGAACAATCGGTCGATTTCCGACTGTGATTTTGAACGTGAAACCAATGGTTATATCATGACCGCTGATGCAAGGAGGAGGGTCCTCTCGGCTTGGGATGCCCTGCTGAAAGAAACTGTTATGGTCAAGAAGCTGGGCCGTTCGGTTTCCTACCGGCAGTTGTTGCGGCTGGATTGCTATAAACTGGTAAATTTTCTATTGGAAAAGCGCGAATACCGACCTTATCGACTGGAATATTGAGATGTATCTAATTATTGTATATGACACCGAAAAAAATAATTGTGTTAAATTGCACAAGTTGTTGAAACGTTTTCTTAACTGGAATCAGAACTCGGTATTTGAGGGAAATGTCACCGAAGCACAGTATGTAGAGATACGCACTTTGCTGGAAGAAAAACGGGCGGCCGAAAGTTTTATAACATTTTATGCGATTGACTCGGCAAAACTGTTAAAAAAGGAAGAGCTTGGTCAAAGTCGCGGCAACACATCAAATATACTATAATACCTTAATCATTAACAGATTGCACGACATAATTCCGACAGAAAATCCTTCTACAAAACAAGTTGATTGACAATTGAATAATCTTGATGTTGAACTTAAAGCGATAAGATGTTATATTATAGATAGAACCGTCCCATTCCTCCCGTAGTGGATTTGAAACTATTTGTGCCAGTGAACAGCCCTGCGGCGGCCTATGGTCCCATTCCTCCCGTAGTGGATTTGAAACTTTACCCGGCCAACCAATCCAGCAACCGCCTTTTTGGTCCCATTCCTCCCGTAGTGGATTTGAAACTCCAAATCGCTTTCCCAAGGTTTACTGCAAGGTTCAGTCCCATTCCTCCCGTAGTGGATTTGAAACCCTTTTAGCATGGGTTCTCAAGCCCATGCCTCTACAGTCCCATTCCTCCCGTAGTGGATTTGAAACATCGGCTGGTCGGAGTGAGGCCAAATTCACGCAACAGTCCCATTCCTCCCGTAGTGGATTTGAAACCGTTGTGGTCGTCGATGTAGACGTTGGCGAATATCGTCCCATTCCTCCCGTAGTGGATTTGAAACCCGGAAAAACTGCTTTTGTTTTTTTGTTTTATCTCGGTCCCATTCCTCCCGTAGTGGATTTGAAACGTTCCACGTATTAAAAAACAAACAATTCAATTCGCTGTCCAATTCGATCTTGTCCTTGCCGCCGATCAGCTCGGTCGTGTCGTTGGAGACATTGGCGCCGACCAGTTTGACCATCGATTGCAACTCCCTGGCCGGGCGGTTTTTCGGAAAGTAGATGAACTTCGGCTGTCCGGATGAATTCATGAGTTTGGGCACGTCAAGCATGGCGATCAAGGTGTCGATACCCATTCCGTTACGGCTGTCGGCAAAACGGTAATCCTCGGCCGAAACGATCAAAGCTCCGGTGCCGTCCGCAAACTTAATACATTCGATGCCGGTCGGGACAAAGATTTTTTCCGTTTTAGCCGCGTTGTCCTTATTGTAGGTGTTGAAGTAACTTGTGTTGCTCCGCCCGACCGGGTTGTTGTAGTCGACCCGGACGGCCTGAACCATCTCCCGCAGATAGGGGCGGAGTGAATACGGGTCGGCGTTTTTCAGGATATACACCCGGGTGATGATCTTCGGGTCGTTGGTGTCTCGCACAAAGTGAACCGTATCGGTACCGTCTTTGATATTGAAGCGCAACTGCGGCTGAAACGCCGTCGGAGCATAGGTCGGGTTGTCGTTGGCGGTCGGCTGCTGGTTGGCGAGGGCCGCCAGTGAAGTAAGCCCGATAATCCCGGAGAGAATAGCTTTTCTTTTCATGATTTTACCTTATTTTTCTATTTCACCAGATCCCGCACCGAAACAAGTTTGCCGGAAATCGCGGCAATGTCCGCATCCGGGTGCGCAAGCTCGGTCTTGACGGTAAGAAAATAGAGGTGTTTCTCTTTGGTGCGGGTGGTGGTGCCGAAGACATATTTCAATACCGGCAGTTCGCAGAGAAACGGTACGCCGATGGTCTGCTCGACGTCCTGTTCGCGCGTCCAGCGGGAGAGCAGTTTCTCGCCGCCGTTCTTCAATGAAATCGCGCTGGAACTGATGGATTCGTCGTACAGTTCGTCGCCGAGGTTGTTGCGCTCGATCACGTTTTTCACATTGAGCGAGTACGCGAAGTTGACGATTGCGGTCTGGCGGGCATATGCGTCTTGATCGCAGGCAAGCCGGCCGCTCTCATCCGCCTCGCCGGAAAGCGAGATGACCGGGTCGGTTATTTTCAGCGTCAGAGTGTCGTTGCCGGAGGCAACCACCGCGCTTTTGAAATCTTTGTCCTTGACCAGATTTTGATAATCTGGAGAAAAGGTCAAGTTAGCCTCCTGCCCGGAAATCAGAGTCAGATCCGCGCTGGTGGCAAGTCGGGCTTTGCCGTTCTGCTGAAGCAGCCGCAGGAAGGAGAGATCGAAACTCGGCGCGAACATAAAGAACCCGTACGGTCCGAACGCTTCCGCCAGAGCCGATCCCTCCAGAAAAGTCGCGCCGGCGTCAAACAGATTCAGTCCCGGCCCGTTTTTCCACGCCAGATAATCAATCCCAATATCCAGTAGGTCGCTTTCCCGGACTTCATAAATCTGCATGGAAACGATGCATTGCGGCACCGGCCGATCCAGCCATGCCAGATACTTTTGCATATCCTTGTCTTTGTTGACGGAGTCTTTCCAGTAAATCATGCCGGTAGCCGCGTCGAGAGCCACAACCGCATCCTGATTTGCCCCCTCGGTAGCGTTGGACGGTATGCCGGCTTTGACCATCACGTTGACCATGGTTTCACCGGTGCGGTAGTGCGGGGTGTAAACGCTGCGGATAATCCCGGTGCCGTCAATTCCGCTGCCGTCGCTCCCTTTGACGCCGGCGCGGTCGAGTTTGGCGATCATATCGTCGATGTACGGCATCAGTGGAGCCGGGCAGCTCACCGCGACAAACTGTTTGTCGCCGGCCTTGTAGTTGATACGGTCGGCGGAGCCGTTCTTGGCATAACGCTTGATCGCGCCGAGCAGAAACGGCACAAGATCGTTGGCTTTCTGGTGTTGGAGCTGATAAATCTTCGACACCATGTAGTTTTGGGCGTCATCTTCGACAAAGCGAATTTTCTGAACTTTGCCGAGTTCGGTATTTATCGGTTCAAGCGTACCTTGACCGAACCCGGAAACGGCGGCGGCGGCCAGCATTGCCACATAACATGCTTTGGCTTTTTTCACTTTCCACACTCCTGTTGGGTTGATGCGTTTCGCTTTTTGCAAAACGCCGGTTAAACATTTACTACCCTACAAGATACATGGTGTCTGTTAGCTTTCGGTGAGAGCAAAAATATATTTTCGTTAGACGGGCGCAAAAAAACCGGCGTTGAGGCGGGTTCAGGGCTTGTGTTGTGTCAACGTTGAAAATGCAACAAAAATTGCGAAAATTTTTGATTGGTATTGGTGTTTTATCGAGCCGCCGACACCGGAGTCGCGGTGAAATGGAGGCGGTTACTTGGCCAGAAACGCTTTTCGCTGAACTTCCGGGTAGTGTTCAATAGCATAGCGCAGCATGGTGCGCGGCATGGCAGATTTATGCTTCATAAGGAATGCCGTGAGAATATCACGATTCCGTTTGCCTACTTCGCGAAGCATCCAGCCGCACGCCTTGTGCATCAGGTCGTGCGGGTGGTCAAGGAGAGTTTCGACCAGTTGCAGAGTGTCGGTGAATTCGCCGCGGCGTATCAGCGCAAGGGTGGAAACCACGGCGATACGCTGCTCCCAAAGCGAATCGGCGGCGGCGAGTTTGCGCAGGATACAACGATCATTGTCAAGCAGGTGCGCTCCGACAATGTTGGGTGCGCTTATATCCACCAAATCCCAGTTGTTGATGTATTTCGTGTGGCCGAGATAAAAATCGAATATCGCTTCTTGCGCCGTTTCATCGCCGCGGTCGTAATGCCTGATCAAAACCACCAACGCCATGGCGCGCGCTTCGTGATAACAAGAGCGCAGCAGTTCATCAAGTTCCACCAGTCCAAGTTGCCGGCATCCGGCGGCATACCATCGCACCTGCGGCGTGGTAAGACCGATGAATTGATCCCCCTCGCCGTACTGGCCGGGACCGGTTTTGAAGAAGCGGCGCATGCCGACGGATTTTTCCATATTTCCGGCTTGAATCATCTGCCGGACAATGTCGGAAGGGGAAACTTTGTCCGCCTGAAATGCCAGCCGCATGTTATCTTTTTTCCAGTCCAAACGAGTGTCGCCGCTCATCGTCAATCTCCAAAATTTTCGTCAAATATACCGCCGGAAATTCCAGTGATATTCTCCATGCGGATAACTTCGCCGTCACACATGGTCACGGTTCTTGCCGCGGCGGATATCGTTCGGACGGAGCCGGCCGTTACCCGATATGCGCCCCCTGCCTTGCGGTCGTCGCAGACAAAATGCTCGATCTCAACGGCCGGGTTGTCCGCCAGCTTTGTCGCCAGAAATCCGATGCGCCGGTTCAGCTCGGCCAGCTCCTGGGCATCCGGCTCGCGCCGCCGGTTGGTCGAGCGGCCGGTCTCCTCAATGACCGCCTCGTAACCGACCAGCGCGGCAAACGGGGAAAACTGCGCGGCGCGGTCGCGCATAGACATATGCCGGCGGTCGCAAGACACATGATGCGGCAGATTGATGATGTCATCGTAGTTGGTACTCATTTCCGGTGGCCTCCAACCTGCTTGTTGCGTTCTCTGGCGGTTGCGCCGTCCAAAAAATTCATCCCCTTAAGCAGTGCGTTTCGCCCCAGCTTCTTTTTGATGTCGAGTATTGCCCGCTGCAAACGTTTTTCTTTCTCCAGCTCGGCATTTTCAGCCGCTTCCAGGCGGGCAAGTTCTTCGTAATCGGTAAAGAGATCAGGCTGGGAAACCGTATCTTGGGGGACCGCCGAACTTTCGTCCGAAATCCGGCCGGCGACCACATACATGCGGCGCGCCATAAGCTGCGGATCGACAATCCGGTCAAAGAGTTTCATCATGGCGGCGATAATGATCTTGGCGGAGGCGGTCCGGCGCCCGAGATTGCTTGACCCGTGCGCCTCCTTGGGAACAGCTCTGCCGTAATGATCGGTTGTCACTTCGCCGGTATAACGCTGCCGCTGCCGCGGATCGGCCAGACATACGGTGTCGTACCCGACCGTCAGCACCAGTTGATCGGTCACCAGACGCTTTTCCACCAAATCCAACACCAGCTGATCGGTCATTTCCATAACGACAAGCCGGGTCTTGGCAAAATCGTAAGGCTCCTGCAACACCTGCCCGATACTGATGCTGTTGCTGTCGGGTTTATAGGCCTTGATGTCGGCGATGCCGACCGGTTCCCAACCCCACGCATGATCGATAAGCAGTTCGGCGTTGATGCCAAACAGACGGTAAAACAAATCCTCGTTTCGTATGGACAATCTGGCCACATCGCCCATCGTGTAAATGCCGTGCGATTCCAATTTGTCGGCATACCCGTGACCGATGCGCCAAAAATCGGTCAGCGGACGGTGTGACCAAAGTTCCCTTCGATAGTCGGCCTCATTGATTTCCGCGATCCGCACGCCGTCTTGATCCGCCGGAATATGCTTCGCCACAATATCCATGGCGATCTTGCAGAGATAAAGGTTTGTGCCAATGCCCGCCGTCGCGGTGATGCCGGTGGTGTGAAGCACCTCCTGAATCAGTTTCATCGTCAATTCACGGGCGGTAAGATTATAGAGCTTGAGATACGGGGTTGCGTCAATAAACACCTCGTCAATCGAGTAAACATGAATATGTTCCGGTGCGATATGCCTGAGATAGACGCCGTATATTTGAGAACTCACCTCCATATATCTGGCCATGCGCGGCACCTCGACAATATAATCAAGCTCAAGTGACGGATTGACCTTGAGTTCCGGGGCGTGATATGAACTGCCCTTAAAACGGTGGTACGGAGCCAATCGCCGACGTGCGCAGTTTACATCTCGCACTTTTTGAATGACTTCAAACAATCTGGCGCGACCGGGAATGCCGTATGCTTTCAAGGAGGGCGATACCGCAAGACAGATCGTTTTTTCCGTGCGGCTTTCGTCGGCGACGACAAGATTTACGGCAAGCGGATTCAATCCCCGGTCGACACATTCAACCGAGGCAAAAAATGATTTAAGATCAATTGCGATGTAAATATTTCCGCTCATCTCCGGGGCCGGCTGGTTTCACTTGATTTTTGCGTAATCGACTACTGTAAACATACCGCGTTAAATCAACTTTTCAAATTTAAATCGTATGGTTTGCACAACCGACTAAAAACATCAATCCGGCACGGCGTAAAAAAAACGGCGTCGGCAATTTTGCCGACGCCGTGACTGTGACTAACACTATGTCGATTACGGCTGGACGCCGTAGGAGCGGCTCATCACCGGCAACCCCTTCGAACGGATGCTGTCCGGGAACAAGGCCGAACCGTCCGGCTTGACCATGCGGAACGTAAGGAATACCAGCAGATTCTGCTTGTCCGAGTCGGTGTATTTCGACTGGAAAAGTCTTCCCACGACCGGCAGATCGCCCAGTACCGGTATCTTGTCGTTGATGTTGGTGACGTTGTCGATCACAATACCGCCCAGCACCACGGTTTCACCGTCATAGACCGAAACGTTGGTCTTGATATTACGATTATTGAAGATCGGCATCTTATAATACTCGCCATCGACCGTACCGTCTGATTTGGTGGTACGGGCATCGAAGATCATCCAGTCAAAGAATGTCTTGATCGGGAAATCGATCATCGCAGTAATAGTGCGACGGTCGGGATCGGGATCGGCGACCGGGGTGATATTAAAGGTAATACCCAGATTTTCCGGCTCGTCATCAAAAACCGGCTGCGGGTCGGCGCGCTTGCCGTCAAAATAACGGGAGCTGCCATCCGTGCTGGAGCTGTCGGTGGAGGGCATATCAACCGTTTCCCACTCGCC
>JAQVVK010000055.1 GCA_028698975.1 Victivallaceae bacterium | reverse complement strand
CGGCGGAATGGCATTCAGAAGCGAAATCCGCAAAACCTTGGTGTTCAACGGGGTTTGCGTCAAAATAAAAAACGCATCGACCAAAAGCCGAAGCGGTTGAAATCTAAAAAAATGGTCGGGGTGAGAGGATTCGAACCTCCGACTTTTGCGTCCCGAACGCAACGCTCTAAACCAGACTGAGCCACACCCCGTTTTCGGAAATCTTATCGCAACGGCTTTACCGATGCAACGGTTTCTAATATACACCATACACCGGTAAAAGCAAGCCGCTATTTCTACTTTTTAAGCGAAATCACCACTTTTTTCATCGCTCCGTCACCTTCAGACTCGGTCACGATCTCTGGGTCGTTCTGCAAGGTCACATGAATGATACGACGATCATGCGCATTCATCTCCGGCATCTTTACCGATTCGCCCCAACGCTTTACCTCTTTGGCCGCATCCAACGCCTGCTGCGTCAACTGCTCCTCGGTAAGTCCGCTGCGTTCACCGCCGCGCCGAGGACGACGCTCACGATACTCGCCGCCGCGTTCACCGCGTTCACCGCGTTCACCGCGCTCTCCGCGATCCCCGCGCGGTGACTCCGATGCCACTTCGCCGCCTTCCGGAGCCCGACGTTCGCCACGCGGCTCGCGCTCTCCGCGAGCATAGCCGTCGATGTCAAGCATAATATGGGGCATCTCCTCATTATCCTTGAACATGATACGGTTGAGCAACAGCTGGAGGCTGTCCAGCGTCTGCCCCTTGCGCCCAATAATGCGACCTGCGTCATCAGAGGCGATCTTTACCGCCAACTTGGTCCCTTTTTCCTCTACCTTGAACGTCGCGTCCAAACCAAGGTAGTCAAACATCGTGACCAACACCTTGATTATCTTTGACTTCTGTTCTTCTAAATTTACGTTTTCTGACATTTTGTCTTCCCTTTTCTTACGGCGGAGCTGTCGGTACTTTACGCTCCCGCCAGGTTTACGGTTTCGCCGGAACGGTATCGGGGTTGCTCCGCATCCGACGCTGCAGCAACAGCTGCAATATGCTGAAAAAGTTGCTGACCGTCCAGTACAGCGTCAACCCGGACGGCAGGTTATAGAGAAACAACAACATAACTACCGGCATCGCCAGCATCATCTTTTTCTGCATCGGGTCCATCGACATCGGCGTCAAACGCTGCTGGATCACCATCAACGCCGTCATCGCCAATACCAGTGGATTGATCGGCAGATTCCAATAAAATAACGGTATCGTCGCAATCGTATCCGGCCCCGCCAAGTCGGTCGACCACAGAAACGGCACCTGCCGCAACTGCACCGCCCCGTCAAGCGTCGCATACAATGCGAAAAACACCGGTATCTGAAGCAGTATCGGCAGACAACCGCCAAACGGATTCACCCCATTCTGGCGATACAACTCCATCGTTTTCTGACTCAGCAACTGCTGATTGCCTTTATACTGCTCCCGCAACTCCTTGAGCTTGGGTTGCACGGTTTGCATCTTGCGCATCGACAGGTTCGCCTTTGCCGTGATCGGGAAAAACAACAGCCGCACAATCAGGGTCAAGATCACGATGCTCCAACCATAACTGCCGCACAATGCGTCAAGTTTCATCAATGCCCAAAGCAACAGCTGCGACAGGTAGTCCAAAGGCCCCCACGACAGGTGCATCATGCGCTGCGCCGACGGCGCGAAATCCCCCAGCAACGCCGTTTCTTTGGGGCCGGCGAAATAATTGAATGCAAAATCGCGGCTTCCCTCCGCCGCCAGCTGAAACGACGGCAGTTCAAGACCAACGGTTACCAAAAAGTAATCTTTGCCATTGTGTTTGATGGTCTCACGAGCCTGATACAACTGGTACTCGGCGTTTTCCCCGCGGATGACGCAGGCGAAATATTTGTTGCCGACACCGGCCCACTTGACAGTGGGAACTGGTTTTACAAAGAAGTCTTCGGCATCGTCATCGGCATCAATATCAACAAACTTCTCCGCCGACGTATAAAAATCAAGACGGTGCACGTCGCGCCGGATATAGGTGTCGCCGGAGATCATCTCCCACGGCGCAAGGTCGCCGCCGTTGACCACCAAATCGGTGAAATCGATCGGCTTACCCGAGAGATTGCGGAAACTTATGCTGCTTGATATCCGATAGTCGGCTCCGGCCGCCCAAGTTTGCGTCAACTCGAATTTGCCGCCCTTGCCGTCTTCAATCACTCTTATCAAGGCCGCACTCTTTTCGGAACTCTTCATCCGGTGCGACAAGGTTTTCCAACTGCCGCCGCGGCTGAATACCGCGAGAGCGCCTGACTGCGTCTGCGACTGGTCAAGTTTGACCGGAGCGGTACGCTCCGCATTGAGGAATTTCTTCAGCGTTATGGCTTGAATACTGCCGCTGTTAGGGTCAATCGTCAACGTCATGTCTTCGTTTTGAAGCGTGACATCGGCTAATTTCTTCGGCGCACCAACCTTGGCCGCCGGTACCGCGGGTGATGCCGCATCAGACTTTGCTGCCGGATGGGGCAGGGGCTTCGCCTCCGGTGTGGGCGTGACCGCATTGGCGGTCTGCTCCACCGCCGGTTGCTCGGACGGCAACCAGCCCATATAACGGCAAAACGGCTGCCAGGCAAACAACACCACTCCGCAGACGATGATTGCTATAATGGTTTCTTTATCAAACTTCACTTTATAAGTCCTTTTTTCCGGGAAGGGACCGGGTCGTATCCGCCCCGGCAGAACGGTTGACAGCGCAGCAAACGCCACATCGTCAACGTCGCCCCTTTCCAGAAGCCGTGTACCCGCAACGCTTCCACCGCATAACTCGAACACGTCGGTTCAAAACGACAGCATTGCGGCAGCAACGGCGATACTGTTTTACGGTAAATACATACAAAAAAAATCAACACTCGGGCGGCGACGCTGCAACGCTTGCCGCCATCGCTCCATGTCGAACCAACAGCTCGGCCATCTCGATCGTAACAGCCTGACGTTTCACCGCGAGCATCGGACGGCGCGGTATCAACGCCACATGACATGGACTCCCGCTCAAACCGCCCTTCAGCAGACGGAAGCTCTCCCAGCACAGCCGCCTCGCGCGGTTGCGTTTCACCGCCAGTGTGCTGAACTTCCTGCCGCATATTACCCCGCAACGCCAAGCCCCGTCGGTTGACGGAGCGCAAACCACCAGCAGATGCGGACCTACCGCCTTTCTGCCATTGATTCGCACCTGATCGAATTCAGATTTGTACCGGAGCTTGTCCGACTTTTCCAAAATTCTTTTCAAATCAGGCTCCCATCAACGACAGAACGCGGACCGGATGACCGGACCGCGTTCGGCAATTCGTCCTACGCCGTAAGTTTCGCCCGGCCTTTTTGGCGACGCCGCTTGATTATCAGACGACCGGCCTTGGTGGCCATGCGGGCGAAGAAACCGATCCGGCGTTTGCGACGACGGTTGGAGGGCTGAAAGGTTCTTTTCATTTTTCAATTTCCTTTATGCTGAACTTGCTTTGTTTCTGAATTTACAGTTACAGAGCATATAAAATACATCGGCTTTGCTGTTTATTCAAGCCGATATGTCCGAAAATATCCGTTTTTCCGGTGCGGCAAGCTTAAATCGCAGTCGACGCTCAGGGTTTTACCGCTTCCAGTTTGGTCGCCGCCAGCACCGGGTTCTTCCAGGTCGGCACCTTGAAAGATACTCCGGACACCGTGACATTTTGACCCGCCAACGCCCCCACCGTCTGGTCGGAAACACTGACGAAAGTAAGCAGCTTGCGCCCCGCGTCAAGCAATGCGTAACCCACGCCCGGCACCGCACTTCCCTTGAGCGGCACCAGCAGGCCGGAGACCGTCGCCTCGCTGCCGCTCGATGGATCGACGCCCAACGCCTTGAGCTCTTTTAGCCGCTGGTCGTCAATCACTGGCTTGGCGACTTCGTCCGCCGGCTTAACCGCTTCCTTCGGCTCGGCCTTGGCTTCGTCCGCCGGTTTAGCGGCTTCCTTCGGCTCGGCCTTGGCTTCCTCTGCCGGTTTAACGGCTTCCTTCGGCTCGGTTTTGGCTGCGTCGGTAGTTTTTTCGCCCTCTTTTACTTCGCCAGTCTTGTCTTCGCCGGGCACCGCGTCAATATAGAAGTTCGCGGCATAAATCTGCAATCCGGCCGGCGGCGCGATCTTTGCCCAGCCGTTAAGATCGACCTTGAGCACCTTGACCTCGCTGTCTTTGGGCAGAATGCCGTAACTTGCGGCAGAGGAGGAATCCTGACAACGCATGTTAAGCGGTTTAAGCGTGCGGCTGCCGGAGATGTAAACCGCCGAAATATAAACCGGCGCATTTTCCGGTACCGCAATACGATAGAACTCGCCCTCTTTGCCGGTGATCTCGACTTTGTCGCCTTTGACCAGTCGATGCATGACCGGAGATTTCAGCTCGGGACGCAAACGGGCGTTGAGCGAATTGGCGTTGACCACGCCGCTTTCGGCACCGCAGATCAATGGAAGTCCGGCGCAGCAGCACAGCGTTGCGGCTATACTTGAAAGTTTCATCTCGATCCCTCCTTTTGGAATTGAATTTATTCACATTATAATATACATTATAACTATATATATATTCAATTGAAATACATAAAAAAATGGATTTTCACGTCATATCATGACCCAACTTGACTCATTCGAACAATATATGCGGGCCGAACGCAACGCCAGCGTGCATACCATCGCCGCTTATCTGCGCGACATCAATGAATTTGTCGCCAGAGTAAGGGATGGCGAGGCCGGGTTTGACGACTGGCGCGGCGTCGATAAAGACGCGGCGCGCACTTTTGTGATACGGCTCAATGCGGCCGGCGACGACAAGAGTTCGATAAATCGCAAACTTTCCGCCATGCGTTCTTTTTTTCGCTATATGGAGCGGTGTGGCGTCGTGAACGGCAATCCGTTTGCCCGCGTGCCGGCAGTCAAAACCGGTCGGCCGCTGCCCAAGGTGATGTCTATTTCGCAGATTGATCTTTTGACCCAGTCTGTGCCGGTTTTCTGGGAAAACGCCAAGACATGCGGCACCGCCTCATCGGAGGACGAGGCCGATTTTGCCGCCGCCCGTGACCTTGCGTTGATCGAAACCATATATTCCGGCGGCTTGCGGGTGAGTGAAGCGGTTGGCATCAACTTCGGAGATCTCGATCTGGTCGGGGCGTCGGTCAGGGTGCGCGGCAAGGGCAAGAAAGAACGCATGGGTATATTGGGCGGACCGGCTCAACGTGCTTTGCGCGCTTATCTCAAACTGCGGCGCGGCGGCCGCGAGCCGGAGGCTCCGCTTTTTCTAAATCGGTTCGGCACCCGCCTTACCGCGCGGTCGTTTCAGCGAAATCTCAAAAGCTATCTGGCCGCCGCCGGACTGCCGCCGGATTTTACCCCGCATAAACTCCGTCACTCGTTTGCGACTCATCTTCTGGATGCCGGAGCGGATCTGCGCAGTGTTCAGGAAATGCTCGGTCATGAAAATCTGGCCACCACACAGATTTACACCCATGTCAGCGTGGAAAGAATGAAGTCATCCTACAAGAAAGCGCACCCCAGAGCGAAATAACCGACTAATTTAGAATGGAAATTTGTGTATTATGAGTGAAAATGTTACCATCACCGAACTCCTGAAGCCGGAAGAACTGGTCGAAATTCGCCAGATCGCAGCCGTTATCTGGCCGGAAACATTTCGAACCATTCTTTCCGGGGAACAGATCGCTTATATGATCAAGATGATGTACGATCCGAGTGTTATGGAGCGTGAACTTGCGGATGGATTCCACTTTGCTCTGCTTCGCATTGACGGTGTCGCGGCCGGCTATTGCTCGTGGTCGGCATACCGGCCGGGAGCCGCCAAACTGCATAAGGTTTATCTCTTGTCAAACTACCATTTTCGCGGCTACGGTCGCATGATGATCGAATACGTCGCCTCTCGCTGCCGTCGCGACGGCTTTTGCGAGCTTTATTTGAATGTCAACAAACGCAATCTCACGGCGCAAGCGGCTTACCGGCGACGCGGATTTGAAGCGGTCGAGGCGGTTAGCATCAATATCGGAAACGGATATGTCATGGACGACTTTGTAATGCGTCTTGCTCTTTAGCCGCTTAGGCAAGAACCGTAATTCGTCGATTATGCAAAACCCTATTTTGAGATGGCTTTTAGGAAACAAAAGCGACGTGTACTCAAGTACACGAGTTTGCCGTTGACGCCAAAGACGCTCAACAGAGGGTGTAAGTCGCACAAAATTGAATACTGAAATTGCAGGTTTTTGAATAACACATATATATTTCCCGGCATATTGCCGGGAAAAGAACAAAACGGAAAGGATGGGGTTACAGTCGCTTTTTTATTTATATTTCGTTAACTTCAGCCTCGCGTACTCAAGTACGCGTCGGCCTTGTTGCCTCATCTAAATAGAAAAATCGACTTTTGCATAATCGACTAATTCCCATCAGGATTACTCCATCTCCCGATTTCAGGCAAAAAGAAACCCGCACAATTTTTTGTGCGGGTCTTTTTATGTTGACCGGTTCGGCTCGGCCAACTTTAGCGGCTCTTAGAAGCCGTCGTCAGACTCGTCTACGAAATTTTCAGGAACATTGACGTTCGGACTAAAGGTCTCAACGCCATCAAGGCCGCGAACCGGCTCAAACTTTTCCCACTCGGAGTAACCCTGGATGGCAGGCACTTCGTAAATCATCGACTCTTTTTCCATTTTTTTGTCTCCCGTTGAATAGATAGATCAGTTTTTGTTTATTCAAAATAAATACGAAAAAAACAACCCCTCCCACCGTTACTATACTACAGGCGCAGGGAATTGTCAAATTCCAAAAGATAAAATTATTCAATTATCGATGCGCCAACATCAGCTCCCCCCTCAGCCGCACATCACAGAACAGGCCAAACAAACAACCCGCCGTTTCCGACAATCTCTATCGTTGACCCGATCCGAAGAACTCGACTCATGCGGCAACCGCACTGGTCTTGCTCTTTATATTATTTACTATATTACTTGCTTATGCAAAAGTCAAACCGAAATTATAAAAAAATCGAGAATTTTTTTTGAAGCAAGCAACTCATTATTCACTAATGCTTGATAACCAATATAATACAAAGCACCCGCAAATTATTGGTTTGCGGGTGCTTTTTGCCTCAAAGCCCAAGTCGTTACTTGTTCAGAGTATTGAGCAGCTTGTCGATCTGAGACTTTTTATTTGAAGCCTTGTTCGAGTGAATCGTGCCGACCTTGGCCGCTTTGTCCAAACGGCTGTTAAGACGCTTGGCCAACTCGTTGGCCTGATCAGCTTCGCCGGCGGTGACCGCCGCACGCAGCCGCTTTTCAATCGTCTTGAGCTCACTGGTGCGTGCGCTGTTGCGGAGATTGGCCAGTTTGCTGGTGCGCAAACGCTTGATCGCTGACTTAAGATGTGCCATTTTTCTATCCCATTTCCAATTAATTGTTATGTTGACAAGTTACAAGACATTTAAGATACCACACTTTTGACGGATTTCAAGTTTACCGTGCCAAAAATTATATTTTTTATCGAAGATCGACCTGTCATACCCGCTCGGTCGCCTGCGCCCGGTACAGCCGCACCCTTATGATCTGATAAAGAATCGCCGTGCTTACCGCCAAGACCGGCAAGGCCGGAATGAGATAACGCGGCGCAGTGATCGCCCCGGGAAGCCAAAGATAATATTCGGCAAAGGCCAGCAACATCAATAATTGGTACCAGTAACAACGTATCCGGCAACCCATATATATAAACGCCGCCAACCCGCCCAGCGCGGGAAGCATCGAATAGAACGCCCACGGAAGCAGCATCCACAGCGGCAGCAGATTGTCCGCGAAGTAATGACGCGCCGCCGCCCATACCCCCGCCTCATGAAGCACCTCCATCGTGCCGCGTCCGCCGCGCGTGAAACCCATAAGTTCACTCAAGGTCGCCACATCGGGCAATATGGTCTTCCATTGCAGCTGCTGACGCAGATAGACCACCGGGTGCTCGCCGATCAGCTTTCTGAAATACTGCTTGCGCCAATTTTCCCGCGAAGCCGCGTCCGGAAAACGCTCCGTGTCGCCAAATGCCAGAAACTCCTCGGCCAAAAGACGTTGTTTCTCCTCCTCATATCCGCGCCCGGTCACCTCGGATAGCAGCATTGCCCCGTTTTGATGCAGCATTGCCCCGGTATTGGTGTCAATGCACCAGCCCGCCCCGTTGCAGTGGTTGCGGTAAAGCCAAAGCCCCGGCACGACCGCCCACAACAGCAGAGCCGCCAGCGTTGCCGCTACCTTGCGTTTCCACGCTACCTGCGGCATTAGCACAAGCAGCAGCAGCCCGGGGGCCAGCCACGCCAGATTGATCGGGCGGATCAACGCCGCCAGCCCCGCCACCCCGAGCGCAGCGGCGGCCAATCCAGCTTGGTGCCGCTTCCACGCCAGCACAAACAACATGAACTGCAACGCCGCAAATCCCCCGAACAATGTGTCCGACAACAACAACGGCGCATTGGCCGCCGCCGTCATATTAAACGCCGTCAACGTCGCCGCCAGCAGCCCGGTGCGGGTGTTGCCCCACTCGCGCCCGGCAAAATAGACCGGTATTATGGTCGCCGCCCCGACGACCGCCAGAAATACCGAGAACGCGATCCGCCAATCGCCCTCGCCAAAATATAACCGGAACGGTGTCGCCGCCCAGGCTACCCCCGGTGCTCGAATAAACGTCGCCTCTCCCCCGTCGGATAGCCCGCTCCCCGATGCGTATAACTCCACCGCGGCCAAATAGCCGACGGTATCGGGCCGCGACAGTGCCGCCGTGTTGTCGGAGTGCCAAAGCGACAGCGCCGGTATCAACCGCACCGCCAACGCTCCAAGCAGAATCAACGCCAGAATCCCGAAACGATGGGTTCTGGCGTTGTCTTTGGCGTAATATACCGAGTTTGGCATAGGAGGCGGTCTATTCGGTAAGATATTCGCGGATGCGAGCCGCCATTGAATTCTGCGTGATGCGTATGATCTTCATTTCACGCTCGACGCTGGCCGGAGAATCCGACGCATGCGCCGTATTGACCATCACATCGCTGCCGAAATCCCGGCGCACGGTACCGGCCGGAGCTTTCGACGGATCGGTCGGTCCGAGCACCGAACGGATCTTCTGAATGGCGTTGGGCCCCTCGTAGATGAGTACCAGGCACTTGGCATTGCTGTTTTGCCGAGTCAACTCCTCCTGCGTCAAGCACTCCTCCGGGCGGCGGCCCGACATGAATTCGACCAGCTGCGAAAACTGATCGTCCGCAAACGGAATACCCACCGCTTCGACCAATTTATCCAGCGACTCCGCCGGCAGTTTTACCTTGAATTCCTGCTCGAGTTTCTCTTTGGCCTTTTCGCCGATCTTGCTGGCCAGCTTGCCGTGCAGTGCGTCTTTGACCGAGCCATAAAATTCCAAAGCGTCGCTGGTGCTCATGCGATGCACCTTGCAGCCGACAATCCTCAGACCGGTGCGGCTCAACATGTCGATAATGTTGCCGGGGCGGCTCGAGGGGTGACGCCAGTTATCCGGCTTGATGATGACCAGCGTGCGCTGATCGTCGGCGGAGGAGCCGATCGAGTTGTCGATGAGATTCGGGCTGGATTCCGCAAACTTGGCGAACATCTCCAGCTTGATCCGCGCCTCTTCCGCATTGGGAGGAGTCATCACCGCCGGCTCGAAGTAACGCACTACCGCCGGATTTTCCTTGTCCTCCACCAGATCGGCGTAAGTGTCGCGCAGCGTTTCGCCGGCCTGCTCGCTGCGTGGCGAGTAGGGCGACAACCGGCCGGTTATTTCTGAAAGTTTGTGGCAGGCGTCTTCGCCGCGGAAAAGCAGCATGAGCGCGCGCTCTTTGCGGCCGTCTTCACGCGGCGGAAAATTATCCATCACATAGTTGGCCAGAAGTTCACCCGACTGCGGCGAAATCCGTGCCGCTCCCGAACGCAGACTGTCGGCGTATTTTTGAGCCATTTCACGGCTGAATGCAAGCATCTGCGCCCCGATGAATTCCAGATCGGTGCGCGACATCAGCCGGGCGATAATGCCGCCGGTGCGTGACTTGAGCAGACTGTACGGGGTGATGATGATATACGATACTTCGACTGCCATTTTTTGTTTTCCTTAAGTTGTGATTTTCGGCTCGTTCAATTTTCCGTGTTCTGTGCGTCGGTGTGGCGGATCAGCAGCAAAGTCTGATCGTCGTGCTGCTCCGCCTCGTAGGCCGCAACATCGTCGAACACCCTTTTGACTACATCGCGCAGCGGTATCCCGCTGTCGCAGGCCCGGCGAAACGACTCCGACAGCCGCGCCTGACCGAATTCCTCGTCACGACGGTCGGTCGCCTCGGACAGACCGTCGGAATACATCATCATCGACGACCCCGGCTGGAATGCAAAGCAGATCGTGTCGAATGTGGCGAATTCACCCGGAAGTATCCCCAACGCCGTGCCGTCGGGCGAAAATACCCGTATGTGCTTGTGTATGAAGCCGATGAGATCGGTGTGCCCCGCCCGCCCGAATTCAATGAGCGAGTGACGCCGGTCAAGCAGGCAGCACCCCAGCGTGATGAAGCGGTCGGCGTCGGTGTCGCGGTGGAGCTTGTCGTTGACGTCGCACAGAAACTGCGACAGCGTTGTGAATTTGTCGGCCAGACTGCGGGCAAAACTGCGGGTCATCGCCGTCAACATGCAGGCCGGTATTCCCTTGCCGCAAGCGTCGCCGACCAATACCAGCAGCCGGTCGTCGTCGATGCGCACGAAGTCATAAAAGTCGCCGTTGACCTCCTTGGCCGAACGGGTATGCGCCTCAATCGCAAACGGCCGCCAGTCGGGAAAATGCGACGGCAAAAGCGACATCTGAAGATGACGGGCGAATTCCAACTCCTGATCTATGCGGTCGCGCTTGCTGATCTCGCTGTAAACCTGCGCCAGGTTGAGCACCAGAAGGATCTGACCCGCCAGCAACCGGAGCCGTTCAAATTGCGACGCCGAAAAAGACGCTCCGGATTGACTGCGGTTGGTCGCCGCCACGATCACCCCGGTCAAATTGCCGTCGCGCAAAAGCGGTACCGCCATTATGCTGTTGAGCCGTGAACAACTCGGATAATCGGCAAACCTTTCATCGGTCGAGGCGTCGGCCACCAGCTCCGGCTCCCGGTTCAATGCGATCTGCCCGATAAATCCGCGGCCGGACTCGATCTTTTCCCGGCGCAATGCCTCAAACAGATGCTTTTGCTTGGTGAAGATCAACTGATTGGAACTGTGCACCAAAGGATAGTCGCCGCACAGCCCCACCACCCGCAATTCTTCGCCGGAGTGGGCATACACCGCCACCGCCCCGGCATCGGTCTGCTCGGCCACATAACGCGCCGCCGCGTGCATCGCTCCCTCGACCCCGCCGTCCTCACGCATGCCGCCGGCAAAGCGTGACAGAAATCCGGCAATCTCGCGCTGGCGTTCGTTGGCCAAACGCAGTTTTGCGCGCAGCCGGCGGCATAATCCATACAACACCGTCGCGGTTGCGATTGCCGCCCCCGCCAACAGCAGAAGAAAGATCATAGTCCCGCCTAACATGCCGGATGGTCTCCTTTGCCTTTCAGAGCCGGCTTAAAGGCCGGCCTGATATTCCTGAAGCGACTTCACCGTCTGATCGCCGTGCAAGGCCTCGCGAATGCCCTCGGCCGAAGCCTTGGCCGCCGCGATGGTGGTCATGTACGGTACTTTGTATTGGATCGCCAA
>JAQVVK010000220.1 GCA_028698975.1 Victivallaceae bacterium | reverse complement strand
CAGAAGTTCCGGCATCAGGGCGCAGGTAAGCCGCACCGGAGCGAAAAAGTCCAGCTCGAACTCGTGCCGCAAATCGGGTTCGCTCAATTCGTCCCATCTGGCGTAAAAGCCGATTCCCGCGTTGTTTACAAGGCAGTCAAGGCGGGGGTAGTCGCGTTTAAGGGTTGCCACCGCAGCTTCAAGCGACGCCGGGTCGGTCAAATCGGCCATAATAAAGCGGTCGCACACATCACCCGGCGGCGCGGTGCGGCAAATGGCGACGACTTGCCAGCCGCCGCGCCGGAACCGGCGGGCCAAAGCCTGCCCGATACCACCGGAAACTCCGGTGATGGCGACAATCTTTTGAGCGTTATTCATATCATAAATTGAGTTTGTCCAGCTCGCCCCAGGCCGGATTTGACGGTTTTTCGAGAGAGCATCCGCACTCGCCCTGATTGCGGTCGGCTCCGCAGACCGGGCACAACCCCTTGCAGTCGGGCGAGCAGAGCAGGGTCATCGGCAGAGCCAGCGTCATTTCCACCCTGACGTCGTCGGAGATATCCAACTCCTCCACGCCGGGAGCAATATCAAAGTAAAGCGAAAGCTCCTCCACCGCGCAATCTTGACGCACCGGGGCGAGACAGCGGCCGCATTCACCGGCGAGAACGGTCGAAACCCGACCGGTCACCAGCGCGCCGCCCGACACCTGCCGGGCCAGAAGTTTGTATTCGACCGGGGCGGCCACCGTGAGCGTATCGCTCGGCTCGACCTCCAGAAATTCGGCCGGTTCAAAACCCTCCAGCTCAATGGGTTCCTTGTCGAGCCGCGCTGTTGAAAATTTAATCATGAAAGGTTTGCTCCTGCGCTATTTTGGCCGAGATCGCCACGGCAACCGTCGGCGGTACATATTTGCTGAAGTCGCCGCCCAGCCGCGCCACCTCTTTGATGAGGCTGGACGCGACAAACGAATTTTTGAGCGTCGGAGTTAGGAAAATCGTTTCGCAGTCGCGTTTCAGACCGCGGTTCATCAACGCCATCTGAAGCTCGTATTCAAAGTCCGAAAACGCCCGCAGACCGCGCAGCACCGCGTCGGCATGCAGTGTTTCGATCGCTTCGACCAGAAGCCCGGTAAACGATACCACCTGCACGTTGGGCAGGTCGCGGCAGGCTTCGAGAATCAGCGACTCCCGTTCGGCCAGCGTGAACATCGGCTGCTTGCCCGGATTGACCGCCACCGCCACAATGACACGGTCAAAAAGTTTGCCCGCCCGCACCACCAGATCGAGGTGCCCGTTGGTAAATGGATCAAACGATCCCGGATATAGTACGGTTTTCATCAATAGATCACCTGTGTAATCTTGAATATATTCAAATGAAAGTGTATCTTAATATACGTTCAAAAGAAAAGTTTTCAAACCGGGGTTGCATATGACCGGCGATTTTTTCGAATACAGAGTGTCCGCCAGAAAGGATTCAACGCTTCCTGAGCGGATTGTCGCCGCCGTCGGCGTCTTTGACGGTGTCCATCTCGGGCATCGGCGCATTGTTGACGCGGCATCGAAGCTGGCCGCCGAGACCGGCGCGGTGCCGGTCGCGCTTACTTTTGACCCGCACCCGCGCGAAGTGGTCGATCCGGCCAATGCGCCGCGACTGCTGTTGCCGCTGCCGGAGCGGGTGCGGCTGCTTTTGGCTTCCGGAGTCGCCGAAGTGCGCGTCGCACGTTTCAACGCCGCCTTTGCCGCCTTGTCGCCGCAGGAGTTTCTGGAGCGGCTGTGGCGCGGCGCCGGGTCGCAGGTATGCGGGCTTGCGGTCGGCGAAAACTGGCGATTTGGCGCGCGGGGAGCCGGCGACTGCGCTCTGCTCAAGCAAGAATGCGCGGCGCACGGAGCGGCCTTTGCCGCCTGTCCATTGCTGCAGACGGCGGCGGGGCCGGTGAGTTCGTCGGCCATTCGCTCGGCGACGGCTAATGGCGAGTTGGATGCGGCGCGCGCCATGCAGGGGCGGCCGGTCGCGCTCTATGGCTCGGTGACCGGCGGTCATCGGGCCGCCGGGAGCGTGCTCAAGCACCCGACCGCCAATTTGAAGGTCGAATTTGGCGTACTGCCGCCGGACGGCGTGTACGCCGCCGCTGCGGTGCTGCCGGGCGGCGAACGGTTTGCGGCGGCGGTCAACATCGGGTTTGCCCCGACCTTTGGCTGGCAGGAGCGCGAACGCCGGGTCGAAGCGCACCTGCTTGATTTTGACGGCGATCTTTATGATACCCCGTTGAAGCTGGAACTTTTCAAATTTCTGCGCGCCGAGCGTGCTTTTGCGTCGCCGGAGGAGTTGAGGACGGCGATCGGGCACGACACGGTCGAAGTCAAAGCAGTTTTTTCTTTGGAGCAATGAGGGGAGGAGGAGCATCATGGAAGAAAAGGGATATCTTGCCAGCGATCTTGCGGTCGAGCTGGCTTTGCCGCGCAGTACCATAAACGACTGGCTGACGAGGTACGCCGATTATCTTGAAACCGAGACGCGGGGACGCCGCAAGGTCTATTCGGCCAAGTCGCTGGCCGTGCTGCGCGAAGTGGCCGAGTTGCGCACCCAGGGCGCGGGTTCGTTTGAAGTCGAGCAGACGCTGGCCGCCCGGCACGGGTTGCGCCCGGAGGTGACGGCGGTCGCTACTGCTGCCGCCTCGTCTTCTTCCGCCGCGTCGCCGGAGCCTAAAGCCGCTTCCGGGCAGACGCTTCCTGCCGCGCCTCAGGCTTCGCCGGTAAATCCCCCGGCTCTTGTCGGGGATAAGGAACTGGCGCGTTTTGCGGTTATTCTCGAAGAACTCCCTGCTTACAAGCCTGATGGCCTAATGCCGAGGCGATGAAGCTTTTCCCGCAGCCCGTGGCACCGGTGATCAGGACAGACTCCGCGTTGCGGATATAGCTGCCGGTTGCCAGTGACAGTATTTGC
>JAQVVK010000054.1 GCA_028698975.1 Victivallaceae bacterium | reverse complement strand
GCCTGGAAACCACCTTCCGTCCGGATTCCGGCAACTTCGGGCTGGTTCTGCGCTACGGCAAAATCTGGAATTTTGTCGCCCGCGAAAACACCGAGGCCGAAATGAACGGCTCGAACGATATCGACGCCCAGCAGGGAAGCAGCGGCAATCCGCTGAAGAACAAGACCGACGGCAGCGTCAAAATCAAAATCGGGACTCAGACCACCGGGTATGAGAAAGACATCATCCTCGGCTTGAAAGACAATCCCGAAGCCATCAAGGCCTTTTACGAAGCCAAAAACAAGATCAACGAAAAGTCCAAGGATGGGAATATCGTGGAGGTGTTCCATCCGAAGCGACATTCTCAAAGTTTAGTTTGTCAGGGAGTTTTTTTACTCCAGCACCACGGACTCCACCCGCATCAACTCCGCCACCTTGCACAACACCCCCAATACATCCCCATGCACGGCAATCACATGGTGTGCGCTGCCGGCGGCGATGAGGTTTTTGAGGTATTTCCGCACCGGTGTGACGACCCGCACCATGGCGTGAATTTCGTCGCACGGCAATGCCGGATAAGCTATCGATTCGCCCCGCGAAATAATCATGCGGTAGCTGTCGCCGGTGTTCAGAAAATGACCCAATGTCACGGGACCGGGCTTGAGAATCATTTCATAATTGAGTCCGCTGCCCTTGAATCCCCACTCCTCCGGTGAACATGTGAGCCGGATTCCCGCCTCGCCCCCGGCCGCCAACTCCGGCGCGGCAATGCCGTGCCCCAGCAGAAACAAGGCGTTGTTCGCCAGGTCGAATTGCCCCCATTCCGCCTGAAAAGGCAGATTGCCGGTGAAGCGGTGCATCAAGTCCATCATCACCAAACCGCCGATATCACCCTCGCACCCGACCATAAAACGATCGGACTCCATCAAGAGCGAAGCCCCCATGCGCGCCGGAGCGCCGGTTATTTTTTCGATGTAGTGCTGGCCCAGGAAGCAGAGCGCGTCAAGATTGAATTTGCTGTATAGCGCCCGCATCGCCAAGCCCAGCCGGACGGAACGCTTGACGTCCTCAAGGTCGATTTTTTTTACTTCGAAGCGTTTTAAAAGCTTCATCGCTTCGGCCTCGACTTCCGCCTCCGGCACGGCGCGCCAAAGCTCGATCAGGTGCTCGGCTTGAATCGTCATCACCTCCGGTCCCAGAAAACCCTTGATCCGCGCCCGGTCGAATTCCAGGTCGTACATGCCCCGGAAAACATGGCCGATCAGGCCGTAAGTGCTGTTTTTGAGCGCTTTGACCGCGCGGTGGGCATTGATGACAGTTGCGATTTCGGCGTAGGCGGCCGGATCGGCAATTTCACCGACCACGGTTTCGTAGTCCAGTTTCATTTTGCGAAAGCTGCCGGAGAGCTGGGTGATGGCGATCAGCGCGCTGTTGCGCATGGTCGCCACGTAGTCGTCCTGCGGATTGACGTCGCAGCCGGTCTGCGAGCTGAAAAGAATCACCGGCGGCCGCAGCGGCAGCTGATTCAGCGCGTGCATGGTGATAAAATCCGGCAAATAGGTTCCCGCGACAATCACGACGATTTCAATTCCGGAAGCTTTGAGCGCAACGCCAGCTTCGCCGGCCTGGTCCAGCGTGGCGATCATGCCCGGATAAACTACCTCGCACTCCGGTAGCGCCGCGGCGAGCCGGACGTGTACGCTCTCGAGGTCGGCGGCGACGATATCTTCCAGCGCCGGATACATGCGCCAGTATTCAAAATACCCGAGGCCGAGCATTCCTACTTTTAGTTTTTTAACTGCGCCACGCTGCGACAGGACGTCGCCGAAAGTTCCGGCGTCGGCGGCGTCGAAACTGGTGACAGGAAATTTTTTCATGACTTCAAGAGACTCTTTCATTTTCGGCAATGGTGTTTAATGTTGCAAATTCAAGTTCATAACCGTGTTCGGCCGCGTCGGCGCGGGCCAGCGCGTACAGTTCGCGCAGCAACAGCAGTCCCGCGCCCGCATCCCCCGCCATGACCGGATCGACGTGGCACACCGTGATAAACGGTATTTCCGCCGCGACGCAGGCCAGATAATCGTGCCGCGCCAGCTTCAGCGCCGCATCGAATTTGTCGCGGGTCAAAAACCACGTATAGTCGGTCGTGAGCGGCAAAATCGGCAATGCGGCTTTGGCGCGGAGTTGCCGCCAGCGCGCGCGGGTTATCGGCCGCGGCGGCACGGCGAGGGCGCCCATGATGTAATCCCAGCCGGTTTCCTGAAGGCAAACCGAACTGTCATAGCGGTAATTTTCGGCGGCCAGCGCCGTGAACATGCCCGGACTCTCCTGCAAAGCCGGAGCGCGAAAGCCGGTGATGGCGCAGGCGAGGATATCCTCCAGAATGCCGCAGCCCTCGCGCAGCCGCTCCCGGCAGTTGGCGACGGAATGGTCGCGTTCCAGGGCTTCGCGATTTTCGGCGGCGAAGCGCTTATTTTCGGTTTCGTGCGGCAGGTTCAGGATCATTGCCGGAGGCACGCCTAACTCGAAACGGTTGTGGCGCAGCCCATGCTGGGCGATTTCGTGCCCTTGCTTCCCGAGTTCGCCGAGGAGCCGCGGATAAGCCGGATCCAGAACCGGAAACGGTTGACCGGTGCTTTCGTCGACCGGAACCGTAAAAAGGGTCGCCGGAACTTTTTCGGCATCGAAGAATTCGCCGAGCTTTTGCAAATTACCCGCCTGCGACCAGTCGCGCAGCGCCACATCGTCGACGCTCATGCCGAAATAAATTTTCTTTTTGTCGCTCATATTGTAAAAGTCCTGAATTTAGCGGAATATTGTGTTGATGTCCGTGACCGCTTCCGGCAGATAAAACGATTGCCGGAACGCTTCGGCATAGTTGACGCCGAAGCGCGAACCGTGAAAGCGCGCTCGTGCTTCGAGCTGATCGCCGAGCGAACCGAGGTGGTCGTGGGCGGCTTCGAAAGCGGCCCACGCGGCCATTTTGGCTTCGAAGCAGTCGCTGATGTCGAAAAAGTGGGTTGGCTCCGGCAAAAGGTCGAGAACCTCGAAGTGAAAATATTTTTCGGCCCGGTGGGGTTTGCCGAGATCGGCGCTGCAATCCCAACAGGCCTGATTCCAGGCGTCGCGGGATTGGGTGGCCATGCCGTGATGTTGAAAATACTCGTTCCAATAGTGTCCGAAAATCACCGCCGGCCTGTGTTGCCGTATGGCCCGGATGCATTGCTGGTAAAATTCGCGGCAGCGGTCGACGCCGAAATCCGGCACATCGTAACACTCGAAGCTTGCAACATTGAGTATTTGGTGGGCTTTGACGGCCTCGGTCATAAATTTTTTGACCGCGGCGGCCTGACCGCCGGGAACCACATAACCTTCGTCGCCGTTGCCGAGACAGAATACATCGACCTGGCACCCGGCTTTGACCAGTTTGGCAATCGTTCCGCCCATGGCGATGACCGAATCATCGAGATGAGCGCCCAGAACCAACACTTTTTTCGCCATTTTTTGTTCCGAAAGAAATTTTATTGACAGTTAAGAGCTTATCAACGAATAAACGAAAACGCTCTATTTCGCATCAAACCGCCATTCACTTGTCGAAAGAAATGGCCGATACGTTCGGTATCCCCATTTTTTTGACTGCGCAACTGACGATTTGCCGTTGGAACATAGCATTTTCATTATTCGTTGATAAGCTCTAAATAACATGTACAGGATTGCGAGTTCCGGCGCTTCCCGGGGGGGCGGCAAGTGGAAGGCTGCTGAACGTAACCAAGCCACTTGTCGTCGCATCAATAACTTGCAAATTATTTTCGGTTCCCAATTCGGGAGGCAACAAATTGCCGTATCCGGCGGTCTTTATATAAAGATTCGGACATTGATACGCTGTTTTGCAACCTCAAATTCAGGAGATTGAAGTTATGGGCAGATGTGGTATGGTTGGTATGTTTGCCGTGTTGCTGGGATGTGCGGCGTGGACGGCCGGAGCCGCGGACTCCGCCTCCGAGCCGGCTGAAATAACGCCGCTGGTGATAATGATCGAGGATGACGCGGTGAAAACGCCCTCAGGGGAGCCGGTGATGGTTGTGATCGAGGAAGATTCGGCGGTGCGGAAAAAGGATAAGGAAAATTATGAAGTTCTGCTCCTGAGCATTTGGAAAGGCATTCCCGATTCGACGTTGCGCGTGCCGGTTTATGGCGTAAAACTTGGCATTCTCGGCACTGGTGGAGCTGAGGTGTACGGGATTGAAGCTGCGGTAATTGCGTCGCAGAGTTCGTTTGTACGCGGCTTCAAGGGCAGCCTCATTTTCACTCAAGGCGTAAATGTCGAAGGTGTGGTTTTGTCCCCGGTCAATGCGGTCCGCCGGGTTGACGGCTTATCGATAGGGGCGTTCAATATTGCCGAAAGCGCGATGTTTCAGATTGGTATAATCAATTATATGGAAGACGGTTTCCTGCCGGCTTTTCCGCTTTTCAACTTCCGGACGCGGTAAATTTTAACGATAGGGTTTTATTTATGAAAAAGTTTTTGTTCCTTCTGGCATGCGGCGCTATGGCTTGCGGTATGGCGGTTGCCGCCGAAACAGTGACGGTGACGACGGTGACGGAGGTTGAAGCCGCGGACGATTATACCAAGTATCCGATCAGTTATTTCCAGATCGGGATTTTTCCGGGCTTTCCCGCGGCGATGGAGCGTTCGCAGGTTTACGGGATCAAAACCGGATGGCCGATGTGTTCAGGGTATGGTTCTGTTTGCGGTATTGAGGCCAGCTGGCTCGGCTCTCTGACCGCGCATTTCAAGGGCATCCAGGCCAGCTGGATATATTGCCAGAACGTTGAACTGCAGGGGCTTCAGGCGACGCTCGGCGTGGGGATCAACCTGGAAAAAATGAGCGGCCTCCAGGCGGCGCCGGTTTTTGCCTACGCCGGCGCCGTCAAAGGCGTGCAAGCCAGCGCGGTCAACGTATCCGGGAACTTCACCGGCTGGCAGCCGGCGGCGATCCTGAACGTGGCGGAGGATTTCAAGGGCTGGCAGCTTTCGGTGATCCTCAACTCTGCCAATAAGGTCAAGGGTTTCCAGACCGCGCTGATCAACGTCGCCGAATCCGGCGGCATCCAACTGGGCTTGCTCAATTTCATGGAAGACGGTTTCCTGCCGGTCTGCCCGTTTATCAACTTCAGCCTTTGAGGTTCGGTGAAAGTCGCGCCGCAAAAACCTGCCGGAGCGGCTTGAATTGAGTCTGAAACGGACGATTTTATGGACTGCGTGCTCGCGGCCATGAGTCGTCCGTCGCGTATTTTGATATCGGTTATTGCCGGGTTTCCGAAAAACTCCGCCGGCTTTGAAAAAACCGTTGCGCTTTGAGTTTTTATGATATTCACGCGATGTGCAAGTTTTCGCATAGAGATTCTAAAAAAGACAAAAAAAGATCATATTTGGGGTACTAATTGCCAGAACATCTTCTAAATTAGGGTATTCGACCACCCATTCAAGAAGAGGTATCCAAACATGCTCACGAAAAACTATATCACCGAAGTATACTGTTTGATAGACGACATGTTGAAAAATAGCGAAAAAAGATTACGGAAACGTGGTCCGAAGCCGAAATTGTCGGATGTGGAAGTGATAACGATGGAAATTATGGGTTTTCACGGGAATTTATGGATAAATCGGCGTGGAAATACATCAGAACCCGTTGTCAGTCAAGCGTCAATCCGGCATAACCGCTCCCTATGGAACGCTTTTATTCCGTTTGCGCGATATTTATGTGATCAATGTATGCGACCCTGAGGATGCGCTCGCGGCCTGATGGTGGTCATCGCCATTGACGCGGTCAAGTGCTCCAGGGACAAGGCAGCCAACTGAATTGGAATTATGATGGCGGAGCTCAAAATTAAATCATTGCTGGACAATCCTGCGGAACTGGAGTTTTTTATCGGCTGGTTTGCAGGGCGCTGGGGTAATGAGGCGGTTTACCGCGACTGCATGAGCGCGTGTATAAATTTCGCCGCGCCGCTGCCATAATGGTATCTGCTCGAAAACAGCGGGGGCGGAATCATCGGCGTAGCCGAACTGATTACCAACGACCTCAATGCACGGATGGACTTGTGGCCGTGGCTGTGCGCGCTATATTATAGAGGAAGTATGTCGCGGGCAGGGGCTGGGCGCCGCGCTTGTTGAGCATGTGAAAGAAGAAGCCCGGCGGCTTGGTTTTCCCAGGCTTTATTTGTGCTCCGACCATATAGGCACTATGAAAAGTACGGATTTAACTTTATCGGCACAACTCACGATCCCTTCGGCGGGACTTCCCGGATTTACGAATGCAGCAGCTAATTCAGATTTTTTATTTGAAATTCGCGACTTTTGTGGTATATTACATTTTATCATGAAAAATCCGCTTTTCAGTTGCATCTTTTCGGCCCTTACGGTCGTAGTTAGCAGCCCGTCCGTACCTGCTTCCCGGTAGTACGGACGGGATTTCCGTGTTGCGCATTCCGTCTTGGAATGCCGGCGCACAAGATTTCTTCTTCCGGGATTGCCCGCACTGACTGAATAAAATATCATTTATCTTCAGCTGTAGTCGCGGCAAAATGAAGAATCTTTCCGTCGCTAACAACAACTGCATGCAGAATTTTTTTGATATTATGAGTAACTACGCTTCTTCTGGTTATATATCCGCCAATGGCGCTCAAACCGCCATAAATACACTCGAATCGCTGGGCGTTGAACTGTGTTTTGCTTATCCCGGCGCCGCTTCGGTCGAGTTGCAGCAGGCGCTGGCAAATTCTTCCATACGGACGATACTGCCGCGCCACGAACAGGGCGGGGCGTTCGCCGCCGACGGTTACGCCCGCGCCACCGGCAAAACCGGGGTCTGCATGACTACCAGCGGACCGGGAGCGACCAATCTCCTGACCGGAATCGCCGACGCTTTCATGGATTCGATACCGATGGTGATTTTTACCGGCCAAGTGGATTTAAACCAGATCGGCACCAATGCTTTTCAGGAGGTGGACATAATCGGCATGACCCGTCCGGTGGTCAAGCACAGCTTCCTGATTACCGACATTGACAAGGTTGAACCGGCGATCCGGGAGGCCTTTGTGCTGGCGCAATCGGGTCGCCCGGGACCGGTGCTGATTGATTTCCCAAAAGACATTCAAAAACAGATTCCCACTGTGAAAACCAGTGCGTCGTCGCGGCCGCTGCGCCCCGCGCCCGCCGGTTTGCCGGAATCCTCGCCGCGGCAGCTGGCGGCATTGATCCACCGGGCAAAACGGCCCTGTATTTATGCCGGCGGCGGGATAATTTCCGGCAGCGCGGCGACGGAATTGCTGCACTTTGCCGAGGGAAACAACATTCCGGTGGCGACTTCGCTGATGGGGATCGGGGCGTTTCCGGAAAATCACCGGCTGGCGCTGAAGTTTTTCGGCATGCACGGCAGTTATTATGCCAACCGCGCGGTGGACGAATGCGATTTGCTGCTGGTTTTCGGAGCGCGTTTTTCCGACCGTTCCACCGGCGACAGCCGCCGTTTTGCAGCCGGAGCGAAGATTGTCCACATCGACATCGATGATTCGGAAATCAACAAGATCGTCCGCGCGGACTTCAAATTCCACGCCGATATCCGTATGGCGCTTTCGCAGCTCAATGAACATCTTGAGTTTCAGGAGCGCCGGGAATGGCTTGAGCGGATCGCCGGATGGAAGGCGGTTCATCCCTTAGCTTGCCGACCGGATTCGGGTGTGCTCAAGGCGCAGCAGGTGATTGCCGCGTTGAACCGGCATACCGACAGTGACGCCGTGATTGTGCCGGGGGTGGGGCAGCATCAGATGTGGGCGGCGCAATTTTACACCTATTGCCGTCCCCGCCAATTTTTGACTTCGGGGGGGCTGGGGTCGATGGGTTTCGGGTTGCCGGCGGCGATGGGCGCCAAGCTTGCTATGCCGGAGGAGTGTGTGATCAATATCGACGGCGACGGTTCGTTTCAAATGAATATTCAGGAGCTTGGCACCATAGCCGCGGAAGGGATTGCGCTCAAAATGGTGATTTTGAACAACCGGCATCTCGGCATGGTGGCGCAGATCGAGGATATTTTTTATCGTGGCAGGCGCGGCAATACCGATTTGCGCTGCAAAGAAGCGCCATTGCCGAGTTTTGTGGGGATTGCCAACGCTTACGGGATACCGGGAAGGGATGTTTGGTCTACCGGAGATTTGGACGCGGCCATTGCGGAAATGCTTGCCGCGCCGGGGCCGTTCCTGCTGGATTGCCATATCGAGTACCGGGATCATGTGTTGCCGATGATTCCCGCCGGCAAGAGTTGCCGGGAGATTATTCTGTCCTGAATTCTAAAAAGGACTCATCCGGGTCTTGTGCCCGGATGAGCATAGGAACTCGTTCATTCATGTTACGCGATCAAGTACGTAAGATGAATTTCAGACGGGGGGAGTTGATTCTGTATCATCCTTATATTAAATGTTATACGGCAATGCGGTGATTGGCGCCGTTATTTTCAGCGGGCATTTTTTTCGGGCAGTTTCAGCGCCCGGAGCGCGTTGAGCACCGCCAGGAGGCAGACGCCGACATCGGCGAAGACCGCCGCCCACATTGTCACGAGCCCGGCGGCTCCGGCCAGCAGCACGATCAGCTTCACGCCGAGTGCGATGCCGATATTGCCGCGCACGATCCCGAGCGTGTGCCGCGCGAAACGGATCGCCTCCGGCAAACGCGACGGTTCGCCGGTCATCAGCACCACGTCGGCGGATTCGACAGCAGCGTCGGAACCGAGCGCCCCCATCGCGACGCCGACGTCGGCGCGGGCCAGAACCGGCGCGTCATTGATGCCATCGCCGACGAAGCATAAAGTTTCGCCCGGTTCGCGGTCATGCATCAAACGTTCGAGGCATTCGACTTTGCCGGTCGGCAGAAGTTCGGCATGGACTTCATCCAGTTTCAATTCAGCCGCCACCGCCGCCGCCGCCGGACGATTGTCTCCGGTCAGCAAAACCATCCGGCGGACGCCCTCAGCCCGAAGCTGTTCGACCGCATGCGCGGCATCTGATTTCAGCGCATCGGCAATCGCGATGCTTCCGGCGTAGGCGCCGCGGGCCGCCACATGGACGACCGTGCCGGAAATGGGTTGGTCCGGCACAGCCGCGCCGCAGGATTCCATTAATTTGGCGTTTCCGACCGCGATTTCTTTGCCGTCGACAGTGGCGCGGACTCCTTGGCCGGCAACCTCCTCGACGTTGCCGATTCGCGCCGGGTCAAGCTTTCCGCCCCATGCCGCGCGAAGCGAAACCGCGATCGGGTGCGTGGAGTTCGCCTCGGCATATGCCGCTGATTCCAGGATCGTCTCCCGGTCGAATCCCGGGGCGGGCCGAACCTCCCGTACGGCGAACAGACCTTCGGTCAAAGTGCCGGTTTTGTCAAAAGCGATCGTCGATACACGGGCGAGCGTTTCCATATAGTTGCCGCCTTTGAAGAGAATTCCTCTTCGGGACGCGCCGCCGATTCCGGCGAAGAACGCCAATGGTACCGAAATCACCAGGGCGCACGGACAGGAAATCACCAGAAACACCAATGCCCGATAGATCCAGTCATTCCATTCGCCCCCGAACGCCAATGGCGGAATCAACGCCAGCAGCAAGGAAAGTCCGAACACCACCGGGGTGTAGGCTTTGGCGAATCGGGTGATGAAGTGTTCGCTCTTCGATTTACGGCTTGTCGCGTGTTCGACTTCGGCCAATATCCGGCTGACCGTCGAATCGGCGCTCAGGCTGGTGACTTCCAGTTCGAGCAAGCCGGAGAGATTGATGCTTCCGCTCAATACCGGATCGCCGCTCCCGACCGCGCGCGGCAGTGATTCCCCGGTCAAAGCCGCGGTGTCGAGCCGGGAGGCGCCGGAACGCACCACACCGTCGAGCGGGACGCGTTCGCCCGGCCGAACGGCGATCAAATCGCCGATTTCAACTGCTGCCGGATCGACCGGCGTCGCGACGCCGTCCTTCAGGAGATTGGCAAATTCCGGACGGATATCCATCAGCCCCGCGATCGAGCGGCGCGAACGCGCCACTGCAAGCGATTGAAAGTATTCGCCGACGTGAAAGAAGAGCATTACCGCCGCCGCTTCGGCGTATTCGCCCAGCACCCACGCTCCGGCAGTGGCAACGGTCATCAGCAAGTTTTCGTTGAAGATATCGCGAGAGAAAATATCACGGATCGCCGCCAGCAGCACCCGGTAGCCGGAGATGAGATAGACCGCGAGGAAGACGCCGATAATCACCATTTGCGGCGTGTCTTTCGCCATCAGAGTCCAGCCGGCCGCGAACAATATCGCCGACACGCCAAGCCCGATCAGCGTCCAGCGTCCGCTGTGATCGTGGTCGTGGTCATGTCCGTGATCCAGCATTGGCCGCAGCACGGCCTCCGGCTCGATCCGGCGGACATGCCGGGCGAGCGAGTGAAAGATCTCAGTTTCGTTGGCCGTGTCATCCAAATCAAGCTCAATCCGTCCAGAGGCAAAGTGAACATGCGCCGTCTTTACCCCGGTCAATTTTCGTGCTTCCGCTTCGATCCGCGCCGCGCAATCGGTACAAGCAAGATTGTCAATTCTGTATATCATTTTATTCCTCACCCACATGTTTTTTGCATTGATCGAAGAGCATGCCGACGTGATCGTCGCAGAGCGCGTAATAGACGATTTTTCCCTCCTTGCGACAGCGGACCAACCGGGTCTGCCGTAGAATCTTGAGATGATGCGACACTGCCGGATGACTCATCCCCATCACCGCCGCCACATCGCAGACGCACAGTTCGGAGATCAGTAGCGCATTGATGATCTTGAGCCTCGTGGCGTCGCCCAGCACTTTGAACATCTCCGCCATCTCAAGAAGCTCGAATTCCCCGGCCAGCACGGATCGCACCCGTTCGACCGCCTCTTCGTGAATCACTTGACAAGAACACATGTTTTCCATAATCCCAATCCTTTTAGTTTAACGATTCTATAACTGTTTAATTGTTAAAATAATCAAATAATCGGAAAATGCAAATCGTTTTTGAATTATTTCGGTAGATTATTGATGCGGCACAGCCTTCCGCCGGCTCCGCCGGAATTTCCTCCTCCGGCAATATGCTGTTTCAGTCGATCGGCAAGGCGGCGCAGGCGACATTTATCTCTTCGACCCGGCAGGGATTTACTTTTTGCCGTTGGTGGTGCTGCTGCCGCGCTGGCTCGGGCTGAGCGGACTGATGATTACGCAGCCGGTGTCGGATTTGCTGGCGTTCGGCAGTTGTTTGCCGTTTCCCTGAATTTTTCCCCGGTGTTGCGTCAGTGGATAGTAGCGGATAAAAAATGTAAATAAGCATTTTGCCGAGCTTGACAATCCCAAAAATTCTGCTATATTAAACAGTGTTGAAAATAAAATGGGGCTGTAGCTCAGTTGGCTAGAGCGATACGTTCGCAACGTATAGGTCATGGGTTCGACTCCCACCAGCTCCAAGAGCATAGAAACCTTATTAACAACAAAAACCTGACATAGCTTCCGGTCTATAAGGCGGGAACTCAGAATTGTTGTTTATAAGGTCTCGCTACTCCAGGTTTGATATCCCAGAGTTAAGATGAACCCTCTGCCTCTTTTTTCCATCCCGCCGAATTAAAAACTTTTGAAATTACCTCAGTAATGAAACGCTTTTGATTATTGATGTTCAAAAGGCATATTTTACGGATGGCCCGTACCTGCTCAATCACCCTGTGGAAACAGCGGAACGGATCAAACTTCTTCTTGACCAATTTCGCAAGGAGC